>JAYUGD010000250.1:0-16088 GCA_043767785.1 Zavarzinella sp.
CCGCTCCAAGAAACCGAAACCGCCCTGCGTCAATTCATGCAAACCGGCCAGTTGCCCCCACTGCCGACGAAAAAATGTTCAGGCGGCTGAGGCATTACCGCGGCGCTATACGACGACATCATTCACCAAGTCGCGCTTCGGGCGATGCGAGAGGCATTCGTCGCCGACTACGCTTTGCGTGCGGAAGCGGTGGTTTTTAATGGGTGGGTCGGCGTTATGGACCGCAAGACAGGAAAACCGTTCACGTCGTGCGTCCTGAGTTGTGAATCTTCGCGACAGCGATTCATGGATTTGGACTTGGCCCACGTTTCACCGAAAGAATGCATCCGCGGTCTCAAAGGCGTCACCGCGGGGCCGCTAATCATGCTGGCACCAGTGAAGCCGATTATGGACCTCAAGAGGGATGATGATCGCTTCGTGGAATCCAAAGAAGTGCTTGATCAAATTCGTGCCGAAGACAACTTGGCCGCGATGGACTGGGAAGATTTTGAGCATTTAGTCCGCGAACTCTTCGAAATGGAATTCGCGAAGACAGGGGGTGAGGTCCGCGTGACTCAAGCGAGTCGGGACCGGGGCGTCGATGCGATTGCCTTTGATCCAGACGCGATTCGTGGGGGCAAATTCGTCATTCAAGCTAAGAGGTACAACATGGTGGTCCCTGTCTCCGCCGTCCGCGATCTGTACGGCACGATGATCGCTGAAGGAGCAGCGAAGGGAATCCTCGTGACGACCAGCCATTTCGGCCGGGACAGCCGGGAGTTCGCCAAGGACAAGCCAATCGCCCTGATTGATGGTGAAAACTTGGTGCATATGTTCCAGAAGCACGGCCGCGACGTTCACATTGCAATGCTCCCCAAAGGGGATCCCCGCCGCGGGCTAGGATCAACGACTGAGTGACCGACGGCGGCCAATCCGCTTGGCGCGCCCAATCCATTCAATCCCACCACACCGTCAGCAACCCGTACTCTCGCCGGCCGGTGCCCAAAGCCATGTCTGTCTCGGGGGAGATGTCGTGGACTTGGGTCATCCCGCCGCCCATCTCCTCGAACGCGGCTGCCAATGCTTCCGCGTCGGCGGCGGTGGGCGTCAGCACGAACAGCGTGTCGGCGTTCCAGATGTTGGTGTCCAAGTCCCGAAGTTTGATCAGCCCGCCGGTGAGAAAGCGCTTCGGCTCGACGTAGTTCTGCACGCCGGGATGATCGAGCAACACGGCTTGCCAGCGCGAGCGATGACGGGCCAGCAGTTCGCACACGTGTTCTCCGAAGAAGTCGTTGAACCGCGTCCGGCGGATGAGTTCGAGTTGAATCTCTTGGACGGTCGCTTCCCGCAGAGACAACAAAGGGTTCATGGCTTCTCCGTGAATGGACTCTCAGGTCACGCCTCCGGTGAATCTTCCAGCGGCCCCTTGAGCGCCTTCGGGAACACGCCCCACGATTCTTGATACGTGGCTTCGAGCGGGCACGGGACGTACCAGTCCGGCGTGAGGAAGATGGGCATGTCGGGCAGCACGTCGCCGACGCCGACGTTTTCGACGTACCCGGCGATGGTGCGGCCGCCGGAGTACGCGGCCAAGGTGAACGGCTTGCCCGGCGGCAACTCGAACGGCTCGTCGCGGATGCGGTCCCAGATCAGCTTGTGGACGCCCTGCGGGTCACGCTTCGATGGCGGGAACAGGTCCACGATCAACAGGTGGACGCCGGCGAACAGGAAGTCGGCGGCCTTGCGGGCGAACGACCGGACGGCGTGCCGGCTGTCTTTGTTCCCCGGGGACACGATCTCGATGACAGCCACGACTTGGCCGTCCGGGTGACGGACCGTAAGGCGGTTCGCCTTGTGGGCGTACGTCACGGCGTCGGACTTGGTCTGCACCCGCATTTTTGGCGGCGCGTCCGCGACGGCTACGCCGCCGGGGAAGCCGGCCCCAGGGATGATCGGCAGCGACAGCGTGACGACGTCCGGCCCCGGCCCGCCGGTGATCTGCTCGGCCATCGCGATGAACCCGTCAGGCAGCAGCCCCGCGTTCCGGGCGTCCCGAATGCGGATGGTCCAACTCTGGTGAAAATCGTGAAAGCGGTTTGAGCGCACGCGCGACCAGTCGTGGATGGGCATGAAGGTTTTCCTGTCGCAAGTGTATCATGACGCCGCGGCCCGGGTCACTCGTCCGGCAGCCGGCCGTGTTCGACGAGGAAGCGGTAGTCGGCCGGGGAGACGGCCCACGCCGCCTGATACGCCTGTTCGAGCGGGACTGACACGAACGTGTCCGTGTCGAGCCAGGCGGGCATGTCCGGCAGGGGGCCGCCGACGCGCGCCGTCTCCAGATAGGCCACCGGCATGAGGTCGGCCAAGGAGTCGCCGGCCCGGTACGAGGCCAATAGCCGTTCGCCGGCGGGCATCTCAAACGAGGGGGCCTCCTCGTCGATCTCGTCCCAAATCAGCTTGTGCAGGGATTGCGGGTCGCGGGGCGTGGGCGGGAACGGGTCGACCAGCAACACATTGACGCCCGCCCGGAGGTACTCCGTCGTCTTTTCGACGAACTGCCGCACGCCCCCCCGGCCCGACTTGTTCCCCGGCGATACGATCTCGATAATGCACACGACCTCGCCCATGCGTTGCCGGATGGCGACGCGGTTGGCCCGTCGCGTCAGTGCGCCGGCTTGCCGGGCTTCGATCGTCCATCGGGTCTGTGGTGCCGTCATCGTCCCGCCGGCCGCGGGCCGTGGCCGCCGTCGGCGCTCGACGGCGAGGACATCAGGGACCACGCCGCCGGCATGTTGTTCGATCAGGGCAGACAGCCCTGTGGGCAGCAGGGCGTTCAGGGCAGCGCAGATGCTGGCGATCCATTGCTGGTGGAAGTGGTGGTAGATGGTCGGTTCGACGGCGGTCCAGTCGTGCATCGGCATGGCGTTCCTCCTTGCCAAGATTATAACGCGCCGGCGGCCCGCCGGGACGGGTCACTTCTTCGCCGGCAACCACCACACCGCGTCCGCGACCACATAGCCGTCGGCGTCCGCGTTGGAGATCACCACGCTCGCGGGGCCGTCTTTCTTGAACGTGAACGTCCCTAGGGAAATCCACGCCCCGTTGATCGGCGCGGCGTTGCGCTGGTTCACCGTGACGACTTTCTCCCCGCCCGCGTGGGTGACGGTTACTTTCACGTTGCTGGCCCGGTTGGCGTTCGGGGAATAGCTCAGGCGCACGTCGTACATGCCGTCGGCCGGCAGTTTCGGCGTGAAGGTGATGGAGTGCTTGCCGCGGTCGGCGTTGCCGTCGTGGCGGTAGCCGGCGCCGACGAACGGCGGGTTGGCACTGCTGGTCGTGGCGAAACCTTCTCGCTGGGCCTGCTCGTCATCCACCACGACGCCGGGGAGTTTCGTCGGGTCGATGCCGACGGCGGGGGCCGTGCCGGCGGGGATGTCCAGTGCTTGGCCGTCTTTCAGCAGGCGGGCTTTCAGCTTGTCGTAACTGACGGCCTGCACGGCGATGTTGTCGTCGATGGCGAGGACGGCGGCGGTGGCGGAACTCTGGCCGAGGACCATGAACACCGGCTCCATGCGGATGGAGCCGTAGGCGATGTGCGAACTGGACAGGCACACCGGCACAAGCAGGTTGGGGCACTCGCCCTTCTTGGGGACCAGCGACAGGTGCGAGATTTGGTACGCCCCGCCGGGGGAGACTTGGATGTCCCCCTCGTTCTGCACGAAGCCCTCGGGCGTCACGTAGCGGGCGCAGTTGTGCGAGTCCATGTTGTACGAGCCGAGGCCGACGGGCATCGGCGTCTTCACGGTCCGCCGGCAGTCGTGTTCCGTCGCCACGTAGTCGCCCACCAGGCGGCGGGCCTCGCGGACGTAAATCTGGTGCGGCCAGTTCCCGTTGTCCGTGAACTCGTCCTTGGGCAGGCCCCACTGGGCCATCTGCTTGCGGACCGACTCGGGCACGCGCGGGTGATTGGCCAGCGCCCACATCAGGCCTTGCTGATACGTCCGGTGGGCGGCGACGATCTTCGCCCGCTCGGCGTCGGCGGCGTCCGCGTAGGCGTGGTTCTGGCCGATGAAGTCGGTGCTGACGGCGAAGTTGTTGTTCGTGTCCGTCTTGCCGTTGGGCATCATGTCCGGCTTCAGCGGGACGCGCCCGTCGCCGGCCTCGAAGTTGCGGAACAGCAGTTCATATTTGGCCTCGTCGTACCCCTCGGGCTTGGGGAACGGGATTCGGTTGGCCGGCGCGTTGCTCATGCACAGGCGGAAGCAGTAGGCTTGCAGGCGCGTGTCCCCTTCGCCGTCCTTGGGCAGTTCTTTGTCGATGCCGAACAGCAGGCCGCTCTTCGGGTCGCCGGGGGTGACGAACGGGTCCACCTTCGCGGTGAAGCGGTGCCCGTGGACGTTCCGCGCCCGCTGCACGCCGTTGAGCGTCTCCTTGTACGTGGCGTTCGCCTCCCGGCCCACGGCATACGACACGCCGGCCGCGGCCATCAGATCACCTTCGTAAGTCGCGTCAATGAACATCTTCGCGGTGTAAGCCTCCCCCGTCGTCGTGCGGAAACCGATGATGCGTTTGCCGGCGAGCGTGACGCCGCCCGGCCCGCGGTCCAACCGTTGCCCGGTGACGACAGTGATCTTCTCCTCCTTCAACATCTCCCGCAGAATCCGCTCGGCCACCGTCGGCTCGAACGTCCACATGGCGTCTTCCTTGGCCCGGTACAACTTGTAGTCCTCCGGCTTCTCCCGCGTCCACGCCTCCGGCCGGTCGTAGTGCTTCTTCACCCGCCGGTAAAACTCCAACGACAGCCCGCCGACGCCGCGCTTGTCCCCCGAGTCCGTGTAGCCCAAGCCGCCGGAGGTCAGCCCGCCGATGTGCGCGGACGGCTCGACGAGGATGACCGTCTTCCCCATCTTGGCCGCTTGAATGGAGGCCATGACGCCGGCCGCCGTCCCGCCGTAGACGACGATGTCGGCCTCGGCGGCACGGGCGAGGGGGGCGAGGAGCAGGAGGGCGGCGAGGAGAAATAAGCGGTTTGGCATGGGAGAACACCGTTGAGGGAAGGCGTGAAGGTGGTGTATGGAAGACGCATTTGTTTAGCCGCGACGCGACGCTTCGGAGTGGAGCGCGGGGCCGGGGGGTGAGGTGATTTTCACTGGCTCGCCGCAAAGGCAACCTCACCCCCTAACCCCCTCTCCGAAGCGGAGAGGGGGAACCAGACACGGCCGTCGCTATCATTTCCTTGATGGAACCGCCCATCCGCCACCACATCGGCCGCCGGCGCCTTCACCTGCCCGAGACCGACAGCACCAACAACCGGGCGGCCGAGTTGGCCCTCGACCCGGCCAACGCCGGCGCCGTCGTCACGGCCGGGGTGCAGACGAACGGCCGCGGGCAGTACGGGCGCGTGTGGCAAAGTCGGCCGGATACCAATGTGCTGATGTCCGTGCTGCTGTTCCCGCCGCCGCAGTTGCGGCACCCGGCGGTCCTGACGGCCTTCGCGGCCGTCGTGGTCGGGGAGACGGTCCTGCAACTGACCGGCCAGCAGACGACGATCAAGTGGCCGAACGACGTGCTATTCCGCGGGCAAAAGCTGTGCGGCATCCTGATCGAGTCGGGCGTGTGTCGGCACGGAGCCGACACCCCGCAGCACTTCATTGTCGGGGTCGGCCTCAACGTGAATCAGACCGCCGAGGACTTCGCCTCCCAAGGCCTGCCGGACGCCTGCTCGCTGGCGATGCTGGCCGGCCGGCCGTTGGCCGTTGAAGCGGTCACGGACGCGCTCATTGACAACCTCGACGCCGAGTACGGCCAATTACTCGCCGGGGAAATCGAGCCGCTGGAAGCGTGTTGGAAGTGGCGCGTCGGCCTCGTCGGCAAGCCCGTGACCGTGACACTGATGGACGGAACCGAACACCGCGGCCGCCTGCTGGACATGGGCTTCGAGCGCGTTCAACTGGACGGGCGCGCGTTTAAGTCGGTGGAAGTGCGCCACATCAGGCAATGACCAATGATCAACACATGGGAATAGTTGGCCGGTAGCTTGGCCGCTAGTCTGAAGTGGCCGGAATGCCAAGTATTGGGCAAATGGGTCGCGCGCAATGGCAGAGATTCTGGCAGACCTTCACAATTGGTCATCGGTCATTGGTCATTGGTCATTCCCAATTCCAAGAGCGGTCATTCCACCCGTTGTCTCTATAATGCCCGCTTGCGAGAAATCCGCCACACCGGGACGTGCCGATGCCGTTGAACGTGACCATCACCGAAGAAATGATCCGGGGCCTGGCCCCCAACGACGCGACATGGCAAAAGGCCACGGAGATCGCCGCGTCGGACCGCCTGCAGAACCTCGGCGTGTCCGCGGACGGCTCGTGGCTCCTCGCGGACGCCAAGGGGTCGGCCAAACGGCCGTACATGGTGTCCGCGGACTTCGTGGACGCCAACCAGCCTGTGCTGCGGTCCACCAGCCCCGAGCGCGGCACGCCGGACAAGTATTCGCTGGCCCTGCTGCTCGCCTACGCGAAGAATCCGGCCGCCTTCGGCGCGCGGGAGCCGGTCGATGAATTGATCCTGAAGCGCGAGAAGAAGGTGTCCGCGGACGAGCGCAAGAAGTTCGGCCCGGCCGCCCCGAAGCGGTCGAGCTTGGCGAAGACGGACAAGAAGACGGCCGCCGGCCACGACGCCGTCGAGCAACTGGACCGCCTGCTGGCCGACTTGGTCGCCACCGGGGACTGGTACTCGGACGCCCACCACGAGAAGATGGAGCGCGTCGGCAAGGCCCTCGGCGACGCCGGGCTGCCGCTGGCCGCCCAGACGCTGCGGAAGTTCATGACGCTCGAAAAGCAGAAGATTTCCGAGGACGACAAGCACCTGCTCGGCGGCGACCTGCTCGGCCAACTCTGGACGATCAGCGACCGCCTCAAGGCGTTCCTGCACGACACCCCCGTCGAGGGGGAGCCGGCCGGCGTGACCGACTACCTCGCCGCCGAACTCCTCGGCCGCGCCCCGGCCAAGCCGGAAACGCTCGCCGACCTCTCGCTCCTGGAACTGGCCTACGAGCGGCCGGACGACGAGGCCCGGCAACAGCGGCTCGAAATCAGCAACCTGATCGACCTCAACAGCGGCAAGATCTACCAGTCCATCGCCTACCGGCCCTTCAAGGGCGTGAACCAAATTCCGCAGCAGACGAGCTACGACGCCCCGGTGACGGTGCGCGAGGCCGTCGCCCACCCCGGCTTCGTCAACCGCCGGCTGGAGTGGGACAAGACGGCCGAGGCCGTCGGCGGCAACGCGGAAGAAGCGCTGGCCACCGCCTACGGGCTGGCGAAGCCGCTGTTCTCCGAAGTGCTCGCCGAGTTCAAGGAACAACTGAAAGTCCCGCTGGCCCCGCGGGAGGCCGTCGTGCTGCTGCAGCCGGCCGTCATCGGCAAGATCGGCGAGAAGACGACCGTGCTCGAAGACGTGGACGGCGGCCGCATCGAGGCCGGCGACCTGCGGAAGGACTACTCGAACGTCGCCAACCTGGTGCGGGCGGCCGGCATGCTCGGGAAGGACCAGCCGGCCGTGCTGGTGCGGCTGTTCGTGCGGCCGACCACGAACGCCGTCCTGGCCCAGCCCCTCGCGTTGCTGACGCCGAAGCACCACGTCCGGCTCGGCCTGTAGCCCGCGGCCGCCGGCGTCTGTCCCGAACATAACCTCCCCAGCGAACACCGACCACCATGGCCACCAAAGACCTTAGCCTCCTCACCAGCACCCTGATCACGGCGGCCCACACCGGCATCGACAAGGGGGGCATGAAGTCCGTCCGCGGCCGGGCCGACGACGCCCCGGCCCACTTGGCGGCCACCGCCGCCCGCGTCAAGGACGCGGACGACGACGAGGCCCCGGCCCCGATCCTCGAACTGCTCGCCGGCATGTTCCACGACCGGCTCAACCTGGCCGAGCCGGGCGTGAAGGGGACCGTCGAGGAAATCCCCGAGGGGGGCCACTGGGCGACGCCGATGGCCGCCGAGGACCTGTACCCGCTGGTGCCGGAGACGCGGCCGTTCTCCAAAAAGGTGAAGCCCGAGGCCCAAGTCGAGGCCATCGAAGTGGCCACCCGCTTGGGCACGGTGACAGACCTGCGGCTGCTGCAAATCTACCTGAAGCACCTGGAAGAGAAGAAGGAACTGGCCCCGGTGGCCGACGCCGTCGCCAAGGACGCCATCCCCGCGTTCGGCCCGCAAATCCTCCCCGAACTGTGGCCGACCCTCGGGCCGGACAACCGCACGTTCTCGGCGGCGTCCAAGATCGACATTCAGGCCACGCTCAAGCGACTCACGGAAAAGAGTCCCGAGAAGAAGGCCAAGGGGCAGGACAAGCAAAGCCAAGTGACGAAGGCCGTCGAGAAGATTCTGGAAGACGCCGCCGAGGGGGGCCGCGTCGGGGCCGAGTCCCTGCCGATCCTGAAACTGGCGCTGAAGTTCGCCCCAGAACCGGCCTTCCGCCGCAAGGTGGCCGAGACGCTGGCCAGCATGGGCGAGGCCGCCAAGGAAGCCTTGCCGGACTTGGTGGACGCCTTCGAGCGCACGGGCTTCACGCGGGACTACCACCTGATCCGCCCGATGGTGGTGATGGGCAAGGACAACCCGGACGTGGGCGACGCCTTGGTGCGGGCCTTGGAAGACCGCGACAGCACCGTGCGCCTCATCGCCGCCTTCAACATCGGCCAGATGAAAGAGCCGGCGATGAAGGCCATGACCGTGCTGGAAAACCTGACCGAGCGCGACCCGGAAGCCAAGGTCCGCGACCAAGCCGCCAAGACGCTGAACAAGCTCCGCCTGCGTTTGGAACCCGTCGGCCTGACGATGGAAGAAGCCCCGAACGACACCGGCGCCGGCGGCTCGACGAGCGCGTGAGGCGGCGAGCCGAGGCCATCGGTCAGTTATAATGGAAGGCATCGTGAACAGATGCCAGGAGCAAGCAATGACCGAACTCACAAAAGAAGAGATGGCCAAGCGGATCGAAGAACTCGAACGGAAACTGGCCGGCCACGATTCGCCGAAACGCGACTGGCGAAGTGTCGTCGGAATTTTGGCTGACAGCGCGTTCTTTCAGCAAGCGATTGAAGAAGGTCGCAAGTATCGGGCGGCTTCCACCGATTCAGAACTGGAAGAAATCCTCCGCGCGGCCGCTGAGGAGGACGCGCAACAAACGGCGGCGGCACCAAGCGCGTGATCCTTCTCGACACCGATCACCTGTCCGTTTTGAATCAACAATCCAGCGCCCGACGGTCGCGGTTGGTGGCAAGGATGGCGGTGGAACCGGCGAGCCGGTTTAAGCTTCCCATTGCTGTGGTCGAAGAAGGGTTGCGCGGTTGGCTGGCGGCCGTGGCGAAGGAACGGGACGTCTTCCGTCAAGTCATCGCGTACCGGGACCTCGGCTTGTTCATTCAAGCCGTCCGGGCATACGATGTCGTCCCGTTCGACGACATCGCCGCCGCTCATTTCAAACGTTTCCGGGCCGCCAAATCCACAGTCAAGACGATGGACCTCAAAATCGCTTGCATCGCGTTGGCGAACGACGCTCTTCTGTTGACTGCCAACCGCCAGGACTTCGAGAAAGTCCCCGGCCTGCGGTTCGAGAATTGGATGGACCCGCCGCCGACCCTGTGACCCCTCTCAAAACCGCCCCGCCCGGTACGGCGTCACGTCCAGGTGCGGCTTTTCTCCCGTCAATAACTCCCCCACCAGTTTGCCCGTCGCCGGGGCCATCGAGAGGCCGAGCATGTTGTGGCCGGCGGCGATGACGACGTTCTTCAGGGCCGGGCTGCGGTCGATGATCGGGCGGCTGTCGGTCGTCATCGGGCGCCAGCCGTACCAAGTTTCCTGCACGGGGTCGGCCGTCGGCTCGTGCAGGTAGTGGGCGGCCGACTGCGAGAGCCATTTCAGCCGCTTCGGGTCGATCGTCTCGTCGTAGCCGACGAACTCCATCATGGAGCCGATGCGGTAGCCGGTTTGCATCGGCGTGACGGCGACGCGGTGTTCCTCGAAGATCATCGGGATCGCCGGGCACTTCACCGGGCGCGGCATCGTAATCGAGTAGCCCTTGCCCGGCTGGATGGGGATGCGGCACCCCAAGTGGTCGTTGAGGAACGGCGTCAGCGCCCCGGCGGCCAACACGAACTCGTCCCCGGCGATCTCGCCGTGGCCCGTCCGAACGGCCGTCGCCCGGCCGTTCTCGCGGACGAAGCCAGTCACGGCGCAGTTCTCGCGCACGACGGCCCCGGCCACCTCCAGTTTCGCCCGCCACGAGGCCATCAGGCGGTCGGGCCGCAGGTGGGCGTCCCCCTCGTACAGCCAGCCGCCGCCGAGGCCGGGCTTCAACGCCGGCTCCAGTTCGTTCAGCGCGGCGCCGACGAACGGCTTGGCCGGGACGCCGAACTCGCGGGTCAGCAAGTTGTTGGTCTCGCCGTAATGGGCCATGCCCGCCGCCGACTGGAACACGAACAACAGGCCGCGGGTCTCCCACTCGCAGGCGAGCCCCTCATTCGTCACCAGGTCTTGGTACAGCTTCCGTGAGGATTGCAGGATGGCGTCGATGCCGACGGCCGAGGCCATCATGTCCCGCGTGTTGCACCGCTTGGCGAACCCGAGCAGCCACCGCCAAAGAGCCGGGCTGAGTCGCGGCTTGATGCGGAAGGGGGCGTTCCGCGTGAACATCGACTTGAGCGCGAAGCCGAACGCCCCCGGCGTCGCCATCGGCAACACATGGCTCGGGCACACCAGTCCACAGTTCCCGTGGGAACATTGCCGGCCGAATTGCCCCCGGTCCAGCAGCGTGACGCGCCGGCCCGCCTTCAGCAAGTAATGGGCGCAGGCCGTGCCGATGACGCCGGCCCCGATGATGACCGCGTGCGGTTGGTCGCTCATGACGTGATCCCGTCCCGGAAGGGGTCGCGCGGGTCAAAGATCAGCGTCGTCTCGGCCGTGATGTACGCCGTCCCGGCGATGCGGGGGGTCACCGTCCCGCCGACGACGGTCACGGACCCCTTGAATACGCTGCCGATGATGCTCTCCTGCCGCCAAATCTGGCCCGGTTGCAACAGGCCGTCGGCGTGCAGGCAGGCGAGCTTGGCGCTGGTCCCGGTCCCGCACGGCGAGCGGTCGAACGCCTTGCCGGGGCACAGCACGAAGTTCCGCGCGTGGTTGGCCGGGTCGGCCGGCGGCCCGAAGAGTTCCACGTGGTCGATCTCGGCCCCGTCCACGCCGGTGACGTTGTCGGCCGCGAGTTGTTGCCGGACTTTCCACGCGAAGTCGGTCATCGCCTCCGCGTTCCGCAGGCTGAGGACAAACGGGTGGCTCTTGACGAGGAAGAACCAATTCCCCCCCCACGCCACGTCCCCGGTGACGGGGCCGAACCCCGGGACATCGACCGTGACGGCGTGGCGCAGGCGGTACGACGGGACATTGTTCAGCGACACGCGGTGCGCGCCGTCGTAGTCGAACTCGACCACGCCCACGGGCGTCTCCAGCCGGTGCCGCCCGGCCGTGATCCGGCCCAAGTGGCCGAGCGTGACGGCCAACCCGATCGTCCCGTGCCCGCACATGCCGAGGTAGCCGACGTTGTTGAAGAAGATCACCCCGGCGCAACACGCCGGGTCTGCCGACTCGCCCAGCAGCGCCCCGACCATCACGGCCGACCCGCGCGGCTCGGTGACGACCGCCGCCCGGAACGAGTCGAATTGGTCGCGGAAGGTGGCGAGGCGCTCAATGAGCGGGCGGAGGCCGAGGTCGGGGCCGCCGTCGATGACGACGCGCGTCGGCTCCCCGCCAGTGTGGGAGTCGATGACGGTGACGCGGGAGGGATGAATTGGCTGGTTAATCATTCTGTCGGCTTTGGTGGTATGAGTTTTGGCTCAATCACGACCGTCGCCAGTTCGGCCAGCCGGACGGCCAACGCTTTGATGGCCTGTTTCGCTTGGGCGTAATCCGCGGCGTTCATTTCCGGGATCGATACGTGGCCCGGGTCTTCGGCCGTCGGCGTGCGGGCAACGGTCAGGTCGAGGCCAAGAAGCTGTGAGACTGAAAGAGTGGCCACGCCGCCGTAGGCCCGGACTCGTTCGTTCGCACTGCTCTGAAGATACTCTTCCGGGGAGCGGAAATGCGCGTTGAGCAGCGACATGGATATCCCGTCCGTGTCCGCCGGATTGGGGACGAACGCGCCCGGCTGGAGAGCAGGACTCTTCGCGACGTTAAATCGCCCGGGGTCACTCGCGATCCACCGCATCAGCACCGTCGCGTCCGCAGGGTCCGGGACGGCAGCCTCGGCCGGGCGATCCTCTTCCGGGGTCATTGATGGCGGCCCGATCCGTTACGGGCGAAGGCGTCCCAAGTAATTTCCTGAAACGCGAACTCGCCGCCCGGTTGCCGACTCATCAATTGCCCGCGGCCCGCCCCCTCCACCTCGATTTGGCGGACAAGTCTCTTGTCCTCGTACCACTCGAAGACGACATGGCCGTCCGGGAACGGGTAAATCGCGTGCGGGACGGGATAGTGCCGACTGAGGTGGTTCGTGCCGCACTCGACCGCCCACCGGATCATGTCCGCGGGGACGGGGGCCGCGCCGTACCCGTTCCAGTCCGCTTCCAACTTTTCCAAGCCGCGGACGTGTTCCGTCACCGCGTCCCAGTCGGCGGCGGGTTGAACATCAGTTTGTGCAACGGTCGGCATCGTCGATTCCTCCTCCGCGTGACTCCGTCAGTATATCACGGCCCGCCCCCAATCACCGCCCACACCCGCGGCCCGAAAACCAACAACCCAATCACGGCCGCCCCGATCGCCGCGACCAGCACGGCCGCGGCCGCCACGTCTTTGGCGTTCTTCACCAGCGGGTGGCGTTCCGGGCAGGCGGCATCGGCCAGGAACTCCAGACTCGTGTTCAGGGCCTCGGCGACGAGGACGGCCGTGATCGCTAACACCATCCAACACCACTCGGCGGCGGTCAGCCGGAGAAAAACCCCGAGGGCGATGACGGCCAGCGTGAAGACCGCGTGAATGCGGGCGTTGGGCTGGGTTCGCAGCAGGGTTGCCACGCCGGCGAAGGCGAAGCGGAAACTGCGGAGGCGGGAAGTGAGGGACATGCGGAAACCTGTTTAGCCGCGACGCGACGCTTCGGAGTGGAGCGCGGACTTGCAACAATTAAGAATCTTTAGCCACGGATCGAACACGGATAAAACACGGATCGGAACTGAAAACCAAGACGGATGAAAAACGGATTCACACCGTCGAACCTCCATCACCCGCTCGAATCGGACGGGCCGTGTTCATCCGGTTTTCATCCGTCTTTGGATGCTGATTTCTGTTTTCGTCCGTGTTTCGTCCGTGTTCGATCCGTGGCTAAAGATTCTTTGCTCGGTTCCGGCCCACTCGCTCCACTCCGAAGCGTCGCGTCGCGGCTAATCGGCCGTTGCCCGGCGCGTCACGACCCGTAGTCGATGGCGTCCTTCACGTTGATGCCCTTGTCGAAGATGAAGTTGCGGCGGTCTTCCACTTCCTCGCCCATCAGGGTGCGGAACAAGTCGTTGGCCGTCAGGGCGTCCACCAGCGTCACCCGCAAGAGTTGCCGGACTTCCGGGTCGAGCGTGGTGGCCCACAACTCGTCCGGGTCCATTTCGCCCAGACCTTTGAAGCGGGTGATCGTCAGGCCGCGCTCGCCGAAGCCGCGGATGTCGGAGACGAGTTCCCGCAGGTGCGAGAGTTGGTGCCGGGAGTCGTCATGGATCAGCGTGTAGCGCACGGGCGGCTCGCGGCCGGCGATGCGCGGGGCGGGGATCAGGTCGGCGGCGGTGAAGCCGAACTCGGTCAGTTTGCCCAGCGCCCGGTTGATGGCCCGGACTTCGTGGAACTCGTCGGCCACGAACCGGGCCGCGTTGCCGCCGTCGGCGACGGCGTCTTCCACGACCAAGTCCCGGCCGAGCCGCGCGGACTCGGCCTCGCGGAAGGCGGTCACTTCCTCGGAACTGTGGAACCACGACTCCTTGCCGCCGAGCCGGACGTGCCACGTCGGGAACTCGCCAGCCGCGTTGGCGTGCTGGATGAACGCGGGGATCGTCACCCCCCGGCGCTCCAGGATGGCCAGCGAGTGTTCGACGCGGTCCATCACGCCCATCAGGGCCGTTAAGTCGTCGCCCTCGAAGACGCGGCGGGCCGTTTCCAGGCGCGTGTCGATCAGGCCGCGGCGGTTGAGTTCCGTCGTCATCTCGTCGGCGGTCTGCACGAAGCGGACGCTCTTCTTCTGCGTGACCTTGTACAGCGGCGGCCGGGCGACGTAGATGTGGCCGTCTTCAATGAGTTTGCGCATCTGCCGGAAGAAGAACGTCAGCAGCAGCGTGCGGATGTGCTGACCGTCCACGTCGGCGTCGGTCAGGATCACGATCTTGCCGTAGCGGACCTTGCTGATGTCTTCCGGGTTGCCGATGTCCACGCCGATGGCCCCGATGAGGCTGGCGATTTCCTTGTTCTGGAGCAGCTTCTCCAGCCGGGCCTTCTCGACGTTCAGCACCTTCCCCCGCAGCGGCAGCACGGCTTGATAGTGCCGGTCCCGGCCGCTCTCGGCCGACCCGCCGGCGGAGTCCCCTTCGACGAGGAACAGCTCGCTGATGTCGCGGTCGCGGGTCGTGCAGTCCATCAGCTTGCCGGGCAGGCCGCCGCTGCTGAGGATGCCCTTGCGCTTCTTGAGGGCGTCGCGGGCCTTGGCCTCCGCCGCCCGGACTTCGGCCGAGAGGATGACTTTGCTGACGATCAGCTTCGCCTCCTTCGGGTTCTCTTCCAGATACTTGGTCAGGACTTCGCTGACGGCCGTGTTCACCGCCCCGTCCACTTCGGGGTTGTTGAGGCGAATTTTGGTTTGGGCCTCGAAGTGCGGCTTGCTCAGGGTGACGTTCACGACGGCCGTCAGGCCGTCCCCGAAGTCTCGCCCCTCGGGTTTGAGGTCGTCCTTGTAGAGTTTTTGACTCTCGGCGTACGCGTTCACCACGCGCGTCAGCGCCCGGCGAAAGCCGGTCTGGTGCGTGCCGCCGTTCGGGTTGAACTGGTTGTTGGCGTAGCAGCGCACGCGCTCTTCGTCCTCGTTGATGTACTGCACCGCCACTTCGACTTTGATCGGGTCGTTGTTGCCGTCGCCGTCCGTCCAGTCCACGGTCTTCAAAATGTGGATGGGCGGGTGCAAGGCCGTGTCGTTGCGGTTCAGCCACGCCACGTACTCGGAGACGCCGCCTTCATACTTGAAGTGCGTCTCCTTGTCCGTCCGCTCGTCCTTGATGCTGATGGCCAAGCCGCGGTTGAGGAACGCCAGTTCGCGCAGGCGGTTCTCCAGCGTGTCGAACTCGAACGTGGCGTCCTTGAAGATTTCCGTGTCGGGCCAGAAGGTGATGCGCGTCCCGGTGCGGTCGGCCGGGCCGATTTCCTTCAAGGCGCCGCTGATGACGCCGCGGTCGAACTCCATCATGTACGTCTTGCCGAGCCGGCGGACTTCCGCGCGCGTCAACTCGCTCAGGGCGGTGACGGCCTTCGACCCCATGCCGTGCAACCCGGCCGACGACTTGTACGCCTTGTTGTCGAACTTACCGCCAGCCCCGACGATGGTCATCACGACTTCGAGGTTGGACTTGAGTTCCGTCGGGTGCATGTCCACGGGAATGCCGCGGCCGTCGTCGCTGACGGACAGCGACCCGTCCAGATGAACGGTGACGCCGATGGTCTTGCAGTAGCCGGCCAGATGCTCGTCCACCGCGTTGTACACGAGTTCGTAGACGAGGTGGTGCAGCCCGCGGGTGCCGGTGTCGGGGATGTAGTTGTCCGGCCGCTTGCGGATGTGGTCCCGGTTGCGCAGGACCTGCGTGTTCTCGGCGGTGTAGTCACTGCCCGGCTCAACTAAGTCGATGCTCATCGGCGGCCGACCCCCTGTGCATGGCCTAGGCGAGTCACGCCGGCCAACGGGGTTTATTTTACAGGATGTAGGGGGGAAAAGCGATGACGGGGCGGGGGTGTTGAATGGGTTCCGGCCGCGAAAGGCAACCTAACCCCCCGGCCCCCTTCCCTAAGAAGGAAGGGGGAGCAAGCGGGCCTCCATCACTG
>JAYUGD010000251.1:0-6177 GCA_043767785.1 Zavarzinella sp.
GCGCACTCTCTGACCGTCAGCCGTCGGGGTAACTCATAATGGAAATGGACTCTCGCTTTGGGGTTTGCCCTGACCGCATACGACACCTCGCCCCTGACACTCGTCTGGTCTCCTTGCCCCGCTCCTTTTGTCGCTTTGGTCGCCACAAAATACTGGCTCTGGTTCGGGACGGATTCGTCAGTCACGCCTGACAAATCTTCCAACGCCGCCTCGATGGGGCGGTACGGGTTGAACAAACTGGGTGGCTCGAAATGCGTCTGTTTCGGCTCGGCCGGACTTCCGTCCAAATCGTCGCGCACGCAAATGAAGAAAACCCGCTCCCGGTGTTGGGGTAGCCCGTAGTCGGGGCAGTATAAATTCCAAATCTTTACCCGGTAACCTTGCTCGCGGAAATCATTGGCGATTTCCTCCAGCACCACGCCTTGCTTCATCCGCGCCAGGTGGGGGACGTTCTCGCCGATGACGAGCATCGGGCGGTGAATCCTCATGTATTCCGACAGGACTTTGAACAGCAGACCGCGCTTCCCCTCAAAACCCTGTTTCGGCCCGCACGACGAAAAGTCTTGGCAAGGAAACCCGCCGACCATGATGTCGGCCTTCGCCAATCCCGTGATATCCACGGCGGCCAAGTCGCAATGCTCGACCTCGTCCCCGATGTTTAAGCGGTAGGTGTCGAGAGCTTTCGGATCGTTGTCGTAGCCCTTGACGATCTTGAACGGCAAGGCGTCGTAATGCTCTCCCAAGTAGTCAAAGCCGCCCAGAAGCCCCAAGTCTAAACCGCCGCAGCCACAGAACAGCGATACGACCTCAAACGGCTTCGTCGCCGCGGTCATCTCAGAGTTATTGACCGCCGCGTTGCGGTAGGATATGGTGGTCGGGTTGTCTCGGAATCCATGTTGGAATTTTGGGCGGGCACGGAGGGCTTTTCTCTTGGGCAAGCCACTTTTCGGACGCACGGCTTTGACCTTTCCGACCTTGAACAACAAGTCGATCATCTGCAAGCGATGCAGCCAGTGAATGTAAATGTCGGATTCGTTCGCCGATTTTCCAAGGAAGCTGTCGGACGAGTACCTTACTGTAAGAGAAATGCCCTCTCTCGGTCCATAGGAGCGACGGCAATCGAAACGGTGGTCGCCGTGAGCGAGTCGTAAAAGCCGGGAAAAACCGCATCACATGGCGTCATTCACTTATCCTTCGGCGGCGGGATTTGCCGCGCCCGGACCAAGAGGCCCGGCTCGGCGGTGACGCCGAAGAAGCCGAACAGCATTTCGTTGGTGGTCTGCTCGCCGAACATCACGTAAGCCGGCGGGTTTCACGGGTTGTTGGGGTTCTTCGTGGTGTTGTCGAAGACGGCCTCGATTTCCAGCTTGGTGCCGGCCTTGAGCGTCATCGGCTCCTTGAGCCAGTACGTCTCCTGCCAGTTGTAATCCCAGTCGTGGATGTCCACCAGTGTCACGGGCTTGGCGCCGTCCGGCGGGGTCACGGTCACTTTCACGGTCTTGCCGATCAGGTGCATGTGCGGCATCACGCTGTGCAGCGTGGCGTCCGTGTGCAGGTAGGCCGTGCCTTGGATTTTGTGGTCGTCCTTGTTCGGCGGGATCATGATGAAGCCGCGCGGGCCGACGGTCACGGTCTGGTATGGCTTGTCGATCTTCTTCTTGGCAAAGTACAGGCCGATCCGCGACGTGTCCTTCTCCGGCTTGCCGTTGCGGTGGTAGTGGATTTGCACCACCACGTCGGCCCCCTTGGGCAGCAAATAGCCGGTCCCCTCGGGCAGGAAGCGGGGCACTTGGCCCGGCGCCCAGCCGCCGAAGTTACCGATGGGCGGCGTGCCCGGCCGCGGCGAGCCGGCGGGGAAGAAACCGAGGCCCATCGCGGCGGAATAGCCGGGGCCGTGGTCGCGGTCGTCCGGCTTGGCCTTTTCCTTGGCCTTGGCTTCCAGTTCGCGCGCCTTGCCGGTGATGTCCCAATAGTTCAGTGAGTGGTGGACGATCTGCGGGTTGCCCGGCTTCACTTCGAAGCCGACGATGTACTTGTCTTCGTCCATGTTGGTCGGCAAGACGTAGCACCGGAACGCATCCGGCCCGCTCGGGCCGACTTGGAAATCCCCGGTCGTGAGGATTAAGTCCGGCTTGCCCAGCGCCCAGCCGTCGCCGGTCTTCATCGGGGCAGGCGGGGCGTCGGACGCATTGCCTTCCGGCGTGCCGCCGTCCACCCACTCGGCGATGGTCTTGATGTCCGCGTCGCTCATGCGGCGGTCGTTGTGAAACGGGACGTTCTCAACCGGCTTCCACGGCGGCATCTCGCGGCGGCCCGTGTAATCCTTGATGTCGTCGGCCCAGTTCACGGCCTGCTTGTAGGTCATCAGGGAGAACGGCCCGACTTCGCCGGGCCGGTGGCAGCCTTGGCAGTTCTTCATCAGGATCGCTTCCACGTCTTTGTGGTACGTCAGCTTCGTGGCCGACTTCACGACCACTTCCTTGGCCCCGATGCCGCAGCCGACGGCCTTCGTGACCGGCGTGCGGACCGGCTTGTTGGCGACGATGTCTTCCAGAGCCTTTTCCAAGTCATGCTGGTCGATGACGGGGTTCTTCTTGAGGCGGGCTTGGTACGTGTTGTCGATGCGCCCGCGGTAGCGGACGACGGAGTTGTGGTCGAGGACGAAGACTTCCGGCGTGACCGTGGCCTTGAACTCGTTCGCCGTCGCCATCTTCGCGTCCGGAAACACGGGAAACGGCAGTTTGAACTCGGCGATCCTAGCCTTCAGGTCGGCGGCCGAATGTTCGCTCTCGCAGATGCCGACGAATTTGATCTTTTCCTTGCCGAGCTTGTCAGCCAAGTGCAGCATGGTCGGCGTGTAGCCGGTGGAGTTCGGGCAGTCGAAGGAGAGGAAGAAGACCACGGTGGCCTTCTCGCCGCGCACGTCGGCCCACTTGACTGGGGCGTTCGCCGCGTCCGTCAGGACGGGTTCGATGACCTTGCCGAGTTTGTCGGATGTGCCCGCATCGTCGGCCCGCGTCGTCGCGACGGCCAACAGCAAGGCGAGCGTGATTCCTAAGTGCCGCATTCAGTCGAACTCCGCTGGGTGAATGGCGGGAGAGGGTGTACGTTTTATGATACCACGCCGGGCGAGGGGAAGTTTCGGTCCGGGTCCGGGAAACTCCCGTTCGCACGTCGTCTCTTCACGGCGTTTCCGCGGCTGAGGCTATCCTAGACCGAACACCGACACTCAGGCACGGCCCCGGCACATGAAACATTCCTCAGTTCTTCACGCCGTGTGGGTGGCTTTGTTGGCCGGCCACGTCGTCGGGTCGGCGGCGGAGCCGGAGGTAATTTACCCAGATCACCCCAATGTCGTACACGTTACCAAGCCCCCGTACAACGCGACGGGCGACGGCAAGACGGACGACACGGCGGCGCTGCAACTCGCCATCAATGAAAACGTCGGGCAGGGCCGGATACTGTTCTTCCCGCCGGGCACCTACCTCGTTTCCGACACGCTGACGTGGCCGAAGAAGTGGAAAGGGCGGGACAACTGGGGACACACGACGTTGCAAGGGCAGGCGGCCGGCAAGTGCGTGATAAAACTGAAGGACGGCACGTTCCGCGACGCGACCAAGCCGAAGGCCGTCATGTGGTGCGGCGGGTTCGGGTCCGCGGACTGGTTCCACAATTACGTGCACGGCCTGACATTCAACGTGGGAATGAACAACCCGGGGGCGATCGGGCTGCAATTCTACGCCAACAACTACGGGGCGGTCCGCAACTGTGAGATCGTCTCCGAAGACGGCCGAGGCGTCATCGGCCTCGACCTCGGGCACCGCGACATGAACGGCCCGCTGCTGGTGCGGCGGGTGCGCGTCACGGGCTTTCAACGCGGCATCGCGACGTCGCGGGCGGTGAACAGCCAAACCTTCGAACACATCACCCTCCTGGCGCAAACCCAGTTCGGCTTCGACAACGAGGGGCAAGCCGTCAGCATCCGCGGCCTGACGAGTGAAAACGCCGTGCCCGCGGTGCGCAGTTACGGCACACTGTTGTTGATGGATGCGAAATTGACCGGCCGCGACGCGGCGGACAAATTCCCCGCCGTCGTGAATTACAACGGCGGACGCCTCATGCTCCGCGACGTCATTTCGACCGGGTACGGGCGGGCCCTCGGCGACGTGGCGACGCCGGACTTCGTCGCCGCCTACCGCATTCAAGGGGCCGACAAAGCCGGCAGTAAAGGGCCGACGGTCGCCGAGTATTTCTCCCACCCCGCAACCAATCCGTTCAATTCGCCCGCCGCGTCCTTGAGACTCCCGGTCGAGGAAACGCCGGAGTATCCCCCGGACGACCCGAAGAAATGGGCCGTCGTGGACACGTTCGGCGCGGACCCGACCGGCGTGCGCGATTCGACCGCCGCCATCCAGACGGCGCTGGACTCCGGGGCGGCCACGGTCTTTTTGCCGGGCAAATACGCGGTTTCGAAAACATTGACCGTGGGCGGGGCCGTCCGCCGCGTTCTCGGCACAGGCGGCTGGGTCGATTACGCCAAGAAGGCGAAGCCAGACTTCCGCGTCGTCGCGGGGGCCGCCGACACCGTCACCTTCGAACACTTCGCGCAGGTCAACGGCGGCATCGAGAACACGACCGACCGCACACTGGTCCTGCGCAGCATCGGGACTCGCGTCTCCGGCACGGGCGCCGGCAAATTGTTCTTTGAAGACGTGGCCGGGGACGCCTTAGTCGTCAAGAATCAGCGAGTCTACGCCCGACAATTGAACGTCGAGAACGAAGGGACTCACCTGTCAAACGACGGGGGCTCCGTGTGGATACTCGGCTACAAGACCGAGCGCGGCGGCACGCTGCTCGAAACCCGCAACGGGGGCAAGTCCGAGATCCTCGGCGGGTTCAGTTACACGACCACGGCCGGCAAGCTCGGCCCCATGTTCGTCAACGACAATTCGGCCGTGTTCGCCTACTTCGGCGAAGTGTGTTATACCGACGACCCGTTCGCGACGCTGATTCATGAGACCCGCGGGGCCGTGACGAAGGATGTCCGGAAGGGCGCGGCCGGAACGTGGCCCTACATCGGCGCGGGGGCGGCCCGGCCCGGCCCGTGAGCGAGCAGTCGATTTCGAGGCCCGTGAAACTTCCCCGGAACATCCGGGGTAATTTCCCCGGAACGGACACCAACCGGCCGGGCGCTCATGATTTGGCGGCGAATCACCTTCTGTTGTCTGGCCGTCGCCGTCATGCCCTGGGCGGACGCTTCGGGCGACTCGTCAACCGTGGGCTCCAAGGCCCCGCCCAGTGACGTTACCACCGTGGCCGGCGCGCCGTATCGCCTCCCCGGCCCGGACGCCGCCACGGCCGTCGTGCTGCTGTTCGTCGGCCACGATTGCCCGATCTCCAACGGGTACGCCAAGGAGATCGGGCGGCTCTGCGAAAAATACGCGGCCCAGAAAATCGCCTTCTGCGTCGTCTACGCCGACGCCGACCTCGGGGCCGACGCCGCCCGCAAACACGCAAAAGACTACGGCTTCCCCTGCCCGGCCGTGCTGGACCCCAAGATGACCCTCGCCCTCCGCGTCGGGGCGACCGTCAAACCCGAGGCGGCCGTCCTGTCCGCCAAGGGCGAACTCCTCTACCGCGGCCGCATCGACGACCGCCACATCGACTTCGGCAAGCGCCGCGAACAAGTCACGTCTCACGACTTGCGGGACGCCTTGGAGGCGGTGTTGGCCGGGAAGCCGGTCATCACGCCGCGCACGAAAGCCATCGGCTGCGACATTGACCTGCCCGAGAAAACCAAGTAATTCACCCCCGCGGAGTTTCCATGCGATTGTTCCGTTTCTTGGCGCTAACCGTCGTCGCGCTCGGCGGCGGGCCGGCGTCCGCGGCCGGTGCGACGGCCACGTTCAACAAGGACGTGGCGCCGATTTTGTTCGCCAGTTGTGCGTCTTGCCACCGCCCGAACGAGGTCGGCCCGTTCTCGCTGCTGACCTACGAGGACGCCCGGAAGCGGTCGAAGCAGATCGCCGAGATCACCGAGAAGAAGATCATGCCGCCTTGGAAGCCGGTGGCGGGCCATGACGTGTTCAAGGATGCCCGGACGCTCACCGACGAGCAGATCGGCGTCTTCAAGGCGTGGGCCAAGGCCGGTTCCCCGGAAGGCGAGGCGAAGGACTT
>JAYUGD010000252.1:0-6164 GCA_043767785.1 Zavarzinella sp.
ACAAGAGGGCAAGCTGCTGGAAGCCGAGCGGCTCAAGGCCCGCTGCAACTACGACCTCGACATGCTGCGGGAAGTCGGCTACTGCTCCGGCGTCGAGAACTACGCCCGCTGGTTCAGCGGCCGCGGCAAGGGGGAGCCGCCGTACACATTGATCGACTTCTTCCCGCCGGACTTCCTGTGCATCGTGGACGAGTCGCACGTCAGCCTGCCGCAGGTGCGCGGCATGTTCGCCGGCGACTTCGCCCGCAAGACCACGCTGGTCGATCACGGCTTCCGCCTGCCGAGCGCGCTGGACAACCGCCCGCTGAAGTTCGACGAGTTTGAATCACGGCTGAAGCACGTCCTGTTCATGTCGGCGACGCCCGGCCCGTTGGAACTGGAGCGCACGGGCGGCGAAGTGGTGGAACAGGTGATCCGGCCGACGGGACTGGTGGACCCGATCATCCACGTCAAGCCGGCGCGAGGACAAGTGCCCGACCTCATCGAACAAATCAAACTGCGGGCGGCGAAACACGAACGCACGCTGGTGACGGCCCTCACTAAGCGCATGTCCGAAGACTTAACGAACTACTTCCGCGAAGCAGGCCTCAAGTGCAAGTGGCTGCATTCCGAATTGGACGCCATCGAGCGCATCCAGATTCTGCGGGAACTCCGCGAAGGGGGCTTCGACGTTTTGGTCGGCGTGAACCTTTTGCGGGAAGGGTTGGACCTGCCGGAAGTATCGCTCGTCGCCATCTTGGACGCGGACAAGGAGGGCTTTCTGCGCAGCGAGACATCCTTGATCCAAACCATCGGCCGGGCCGCCCGCAACGTGAACGCCGAGGTGATCCTCTACGCGGACAAAATGACCGAGTCCATGAACCGGGCCATCGGCGAGACGAACCGGCGCCGGGCCGTTCAACTCGCCTACAACGAAGAACACGGCATCACGCCACGGTCCGTCGTGTCGGCCATCCGCAACGTCATCGAGGACGAGATCGCCGCCCACCAGACGGCCCAAGAGGCCGCCGGCATCAAGGCCGACGACTACGTGACGGCCGAATACTTGCAAGAGTTGCAGGCCGAAATGCTGACGGCCGCCCAAGAATTGAACTTCGAACGGGCCGCCGAATTGCGGGACAAGATCGCCACGTTAAAGGGAGAGATGGTCGCCAGCCCGCAGGCGGCTGGCAAGAAGCGCGGGGGGAAGAAGCGGAAGCGGTGACTACTTCTTTTTCGGCTCGTCCTTCTTCTTTTTCTCTTCAACCTTGTTGAAGTCCGCCAACACCTTGCGGACGTCCGTCCCGTTGATGGACTCGTACGCGCTCACGGTCGTCACCTTGCCGTTCTTGACGCCGACGACGGTGACGTGGGCGTCCGGGTTGATGCCCCAGTTCTTCGGACCGGACTTGTCGCCCGCGAACACGCCGAGACTGGTGTTCACGAAGTTGAGGGACATCTGCGCCTTCGGCAGGTACTCCTTAATCATGTCCGGCTTTTCCGCGAGCCACACGGCGACGACGGCCGCCTTGTCCGGGGCGTCCTTCATGGCCGTGTCCAGCCCTTTGAGGAATTGGGCCGTCGGCCGCTTGAAGTTCTCGGCGCTGACGAACACGTAAATCGTCGGGTCGCCCTTGCGCTCCTTGATGTAACTCCCGTCCTTGCCGTCGATGATGCCGACGACGCCGTGGGCCGTGAAGTCCTCGGCCTTGTCGCCGACCTTCGGGCCGGACACCACATCGGCCCGGCCGACCGCGACGGCCAGCAACAGGGCTGCGCCACAACAGACCATTTTCATGAGGGTTCCTCGCTCGGTAAGACAGGCGTGACGTGAATGGGATACTCCGGCAGGGCCAACCCGGCCAGCGGGATCGCCTGCAGCCGCACCCACCCGGCCGTGACGCGGGCCTCCTCGGCCCGGACGTATTCCGCATCGAACGCCGCCTTGGCGAAGTCGCCGTTGCACGCCACCGGCGGAAAGCCCGCGTGGACGATGTACTGGGCCACGCCGGGGTTGCAGCGGATGTGTCGTTCGGGCAGGCGGTGCATCATCTCCAAAGGGACTTCCCCGAGGACGTAGCGCAGGTACAGGTCGGACTCTGTGATGGCTTCCACGTCCACCCCGCACACGTCGCAGCGGTAGCCCTCGTCGCACTTGGCCATGAGTCAGCCCTTCACCCGTTCCGCGAGCAGGCGGTGGAAGTGATACCCGCCCGCCTCGCGCTTGACGCTGAATCGCCCCGTGCGGTACGACCGGCTGTTCAGCCCGCGCTGCACGTCGCGGCACACGCCTTCGTCTTCCATTTGCACCTGATGGGCCACGGCAATGCTCTGGCCGATGAACTCCGGGGTGCAGTTCTCCGCGAAGTAATAGTCGAAAATGACGCGGCACTTGTCCGGGCCAAGGGGCAACACCCAGTTGGTGTCCATCACGTTCGCGTAGTGGTTCACCATGAAGTTCGGGAACAGCCACCAATAGGAAGCTTCCGTCCCGGTGCGCGTCGCCGTGGCGGCGTCCCCGGCGTCGCCGGGGACGAGCGGGCTGGTTTGCACGTTGCAATGCGGGTGCAAAGTCACGCGGTATTGGCTGTAGTCCAACACGCCCGCCAGCGCGGGGTGGACGGTGTTGACGTGATACCCGCCGTCCAAGTAGTTATCGACGTACACCTTCCAGTTGCACGGCACGTCGTACTCCACGCGCCGGGCGAACGTGAGACCGGACACGTCGTTCCGGGCCAGCCACTGCGGGAACGGGTCCAAGAAATGTTCCAGCGTGACCGTCGGCAATTCCAGATGCACGAACACGAACGGCCCAAGTGTTTCCACTCGCACGGGGGGGAGGCCGTTGTCCTCCTTGGCGAAGTCGTCCACGCCGTCGAATTCCGGCGTGCCGCGCAGGCGGCCCGTCAGGTCGTAGGTCCAGCCGTGGTAGCGACACCGCAACTTCGTGGCGTGGCCGCACGGCTCCGTGAGGACCGCCGCCGCCCGGTGCCGGCAGACGTTGAAGAACGCCCGCAGGACGCCGTCGTCCCCGCGGACGACGGCGACGGGTTCGCCCGCGATGTCAGCCGTGAGGTAGGAACCGGGCGTCGCCACTTGGTCGGCCCGGCCGGCGTACTGCCACGAGCGGGCGAAGACCTGTTCTCGCTCGGCGGCGGCCATCGCGGGAGATGTGTACCAGTCGCTCGGGATCGTCTTGGCTTGACTGAGCGGCAGGCCGGCGTCGAAGTCGGCGGCGGGCAAAGGAGCCAAGGCTTACTCCTTGGTCTCGGGTTCCGGCTCCGGCGGCAGTTCCACCGGGGCGCGGCGCATGGCGCGGGAGAGGCCGTAGCCGCCGAGGATGGCGGACAGTGCGAAGCCGGCCCCGAACCCGAGCATGATGGCGTCCCGGCGGTCCAGTTCGAACAGGCCCCGCGGCTCGTCATCATCGCGTTGAATCATCGGCGGCGACACGTCCACCAGTTCCACGTCGAAATTCGCCACGGCCACGGGGGCCGCGGCGGCGGCCGACGGAGCCTTCCGGCCGGCGTCTTGCTTTCGGCCCGGCGATTCCAACTTCCCCACGGCGACGGCGGCCGGGACCGCTTGGGCCGCCGGCGCCGCGGCGCTAGGCGGCAGTGCGGCCGCCTCCGCGGACCCGCCCTCGCGCAGCCACTTGAGGTACTCGGCGTTCGGGGCGGGGGCTTGGGCGTTGGGGAGGTTGCGGATCAGCAATTGCAAGGCTTGGGCCGCCTTGTCCGGGGACTGGAAGCGCTGGGCCACATCCTTGGCGAGCAGCATGTTCAGCACGTTTTGCAAGCCGTCCGGCACGGGGGAGATCAGATCGCTCAGCGGCCGTGGCGGTTCGGTCGCGTGCCTCATGATTTGGTTCAGGATGCTCTTGTCCTTGAACGGCGGCTGCCCGGTCAGCATGTGAAACAGCACGCACCCCACGGAGTAGATGTCCGAGCGTATATCGACGCCGCTCGCCTTGCGCGCCTGTTCGGGGGCCAAATACTCGGGGCTGCCGAGCAACATGCCGTCGGTCGTGAGCTTGGACGGGTCTTCCTCGGAGGCGTTCGCGTTGTCGTCGAATAGCGACTTGCCCAAGCCGATGTCCAAAATCTTCACCGCCCGCGTCAGCGTGTCGCCGTCTTTCTTGCCGTTCTCGGCGTCGAGCAGCATGATGTTGGCCGGGTCGATGTTCCGGTGGATCATGCCGCGCTCGTGCAGGTGTTGCAGGGCGAGCATTACTTGGTGGGCAATCCGCATGGCCTCGGCGGGCGTCAGCTTTTTGCGGGCGGCCAACACATCATCGAGGGTGTCCCCCTCCAGATGTTCCATCACCACATAGTTCCGGCCGCCAGTCTCCCCGAGCTGAAACGCCCGGACGATGTTGGGGTGGTCCAACTTCGTGATGAGCCGAGCTTCCCGCCGGAAGCGGCCCAGCGCCTCCGGGTCCTTCGCCTTTGAACTCGGCAATACCTTGATGGCCACTACCTGCCCGGAGCGGTGGGCGGCCTTGTAGACGCCGGCCAAATGCCCCTTGGCGATCAGTTCGAGGATTTTGTAATGGTCGAGGAAGAAGCCTTCCGAATGGCCGCGGGACAACAGAGCGAGCTGGTATTCGGTCAGCGAGCGAGTGGCGAACAGGTGTTTGCGGAAGCCGTCCAAGTCTTCCGCGTCTTTGCCGGCGGCTTGGAACTTCTGGACGGCGTCCGTCACCTCGTCCGCGCTCATCAGCTTGCTGCGGACGAGCAGACTGCAGAACTCTTTCGTCGTCGCGGGTGCGGCCATCGGTGTTCGCCCGTGGGGGATTGCCGTCCATGATACGGCCGGGCGTTTGAATGTGCCACTGATGATGGCGCTGTCTTTTCGTCCACCCGCCGGCTATCGATACACGCATGACCACACTCCACCGCACCGCCCTGCTCTTGATCGCCCACGGCAGCCGCCGGGCCGAGGCGAACGCGGACTTGGAAGACTTGGCGGGAAAGGTCCGCGAACGCGGCGTCTACCGCCACGTTCAGGCGGCATACTTGGAACTGTGCTCGCCGGACATCGTGGCCGGCGGCGTGTCGTGCGTGGAAGCGGGGGCTGGGAAGGTGATCTTGTTGCCGTACTTTTTGTCGGCCGGCGTCCACGTCGTCGATGACCTGACGACGGCCCGCGACCATTTGGGGAAGCGATTCCCGACCGTAGAGTTCGTCCTCGCGGACCCGCTGGGCCGGCACCCGCTGTTGACGGACATCGTGTTGGAGCGGGCCGCGGCGGCCCATTGACAGGTTACGCCAGTCCGCGGATCGGCTCGCCGTGGTAGACGTGGTGCGGCCGGTTCTCGGTGTCCCGCCACATGAAACTCTTCGGGATGCCCAAGGCGTCGTAGATCGTGGCCGCGAGATTTTCCGGCGTCTGCGGGTCACTGGCGGGGAACGCCCCGGTCTTATCCGTCGAGCCGATCACCCGGCCCCCCTTCACGCCGCCACCGGCCAAGAACACGCTTTGGGCCGCCCCCCAGTGGTCGCGGCCCGGCAGCTTGTAATGGGTGGCCAACCCGAACACGCGCGGCGTGCGGCCGAATTCCCCGGCCATCACAATCAGCGTGTCGTCCAGCAAGCCACGCTCGTGCAGGTCGTCCAGCAACGCGGCAACGCTCTTGTCCGTCGGCGGGAAGAGGTTGTTCTTCAAGTGCGGGAAGGCGTTGCCGTGCGTGTCCCACGTCTCGTTGTTGCCGAGGTTTACCTGCACCAAGTTGACGCCGGCCTCCACCAGGCGGGCGGCCATCAAGAGTGACCAGCCGAAAGCGTTGTTGCCGTACCGCTCGATGTCCTTCTCGGGCTGATGCCGGATGTCGAACGCCTTCCGCACTTTGGCGTCCGTCAACAAGGAGATCGCCGCTTGCCGATAGCCGTCCAGCGGGGTCTTGCTCGTCGTCCGATCCAGTTTCGCCCGTTGGTCATCGACAATTTTCAGCAAGTCGAGACGTTGATCCAACCGCACGCCGTCGACGCCCTGCGGCAGGGACAAGTCGGGGATGTGAAACGCAGACCGCTTCGTCTTATACGGCCGGTCTTGGTGGTCGAACTCGTAGGCGGGAAAGGCCCCGTAAGCCCGCGGCTCGAATTCGGACGCCTCCAAAAACCACGGGTCGCGCGGCCGGCCCATCAGCCCAGCGAACTGGCCGGGGATCACGCGGCCGGTGTTGT
>JAYUGD010000253.1:0-2148 GCA_043767785.1 Zavarzinella sp.
CAGGAGGCGATTGAATTCGTCCGGCTTGCGCTCGCGGTAGGCCGAGAGCATGTCGGACCACAGCTTGTACGCGGGGTCGCCGGCCTGGATGGTTTCGCGAGCCACCTCAAGTTTCTGCGCCTTTGCGGACTGGGCCTCGGAGTAGACGCCCTCGAACACTTTTCGCTGGTCCGGGTTCATCGTTGTCGGGTCGCGCGGGAGGCCGAGTTCTTCCATCCGCAGGATCAGGTCGCGGACCATCTCCTGCTGAAACTGGTCGTCGGCCCGGTCCACCGTTTTGCCACTGTCGGCCGGCTGCCGCCACGGCTTCCCGTCCTCCGGCGGCAAAATGAGGGCGTCCGTGCCCGTCATGACGGAGGTGTAGGATCGAAGGTGGGTGGCGAGTTCGAGCACTTTGACATCGTAGAGGTCGCGTTCAAGCTTGGGCCGTTCGTCGATTTTCTTGGCAGCTTTTACCAGCGCGTCCAACCGGGGCTTCAACTCTTCCAGGGAGTAACGCAAGCCTTCGCGGCGTTCGACCTTCATCAATTCGAGTAGTCGGTCGTTCTCGATGCGGAAGATGCGGTACGCCGCTGCCGGTCCGAGGTTTCCAGGTAGGCCGCTCACCGTCTTCAAATACCACTCGATCGCCGGCCGCTTCCTGTCCGATTCGTCCTTGTACTCTTCAGTGTTGTTCAAGAGACGCAGGGTCACGTTGGCGTGGGTTTCGAGCGGCTTGACGCGGCCGCCTTCGATGATCGGCAGTGCGCCGAGAGTGGCAAGGTCGTACTTCGACTCGGCGGTACGCGGGAGAGCCGACCCGAGGAGGTAAAGGGCCGTCACCCCGACGCAGGTCCAGGCAATGACACGACCGGTCGTCGGCAGGGCGTCGGCCGTCAACTTGACGCGCGGCTTACCGAACACGATGCGAGTCACCATCTGACCCGGCGTCAACGCTTCGGGAGCCAAACGCGACTCCGGAATCCCCGTGGGGCGGCCCGCGAGGACGAACGTAATCAAGCTCAGCGTGAAGTGCAACAGCATCCCGACGGTGACCATGACGCACGCCAGGTACGGCAGCACCCAGCCGGGGTTGCGGACGACCTGCAACACGGTGCTCGTGCCCTTCTCGTCCTTGCGGAACTCCGACTGGAAGAACGTCTCGCCGCGGTAGCGCAGGGGGTCGTTCATCGACACGATCACTTCGCGCTCAGGAAGCTCAGGGTCGATCAGCGTCATGCGGCTGGCGAACTTCTTGGGCGTGTTCGTCCCGAGGTAGGTCTCCGAGGTGAACTCCAGCAGTTTCAGTTGGTACGGCTTGTAGTAGCGCGTCTGCCGCAGGGCGACGGCATAGGGCTTGCCCTCGACCGTCGGCCCAGCCTGGATTTTCAAGTGCGTCGTCAGCAGGTAAACGCCAAGGTCTTTGCCGTCCGTCTTCGACTTGAAGCGGACGTAAGCGGAAGCTGCGTCGATCTTCTGCTCGGTGTCGGTCCCCTTTGCCTCCGGCTTCTCCACGGCGAGCGCCTGCAAGCCGATCCCCGCCGTGGCGAGGTTGGCCCGTTGCACGTCGGCGTCCAAGAGGTCGCTGTTGGTGTACCATTCGAGGATTTCGAAATCGACCGGCAGGGCCGGGTCCGTGAACGTCAATTTCGACTTGATCGCAGCGCGGAGGAGTTTCACCGGGACAACGGTGACGCTGTCCTGGTCCGAGTCGGGCAGCGGCGTCGTGAAGACGATTTCCTGGTCGCGGGAGTCGGACGTGTAGTTGGCCGAACTGCCTTCGAGGATGACCATCTTCTGCTCGACCTGGAACTCCCGCGTGATGAACTCGCCCACGAAAAGCAGCAAGATGCCGCCGTGCAGGACGTAGATGCCGGAGCGCTTCAGCAACATCTTGGCGACATCGCCGACGGCGTCGGCCTTCTTGGCCTTCTTGGCGGTGACGCGGATCAGGCTAATCAGTTGCAGCGTGTGCGCGGCGAGCAGGTTGAAGAACATCGTGAAGCCGATGAGCTTGCCGGCCGGGAATGGCACCTTGGCCGACGTGGACCAGTCGGGCGGCACGGCGAAGAAGATTTGGCCGAACTGCACGACCAGTTGCACGTCGATCCAGACGTACCACGACCAAAAGTACTGATCGACCACGCCCCAGATGCCGGCATTCATCTG
>JAYUGD010000254.1:0-6156 GCA_043767785.1 Zavarzinella sp.
AAGCGATCTTCGTCAAGAATGTGTTCAAATTGACGGACAAGAAGGTGCGGGACTGCATGATCCCCGCGGACAAGATGGACGCCGTCGAGTTGCACACGAAGCCGAACAAGGTGCTGGAAATCGTCCGCAAGTGCGGGCACACCCGCCTGCCGGTCTACGACGGCGCGAAAGAAAACGTCGTCGGCATCCTGAACACGAAGAACCTGTTTTACTTTTTGACGCTGAAAAACGTGCTCGTGCTGGAAGACGCCCTGTACCCGCCGGAGTACATCGCGGCGGACGCGCCGGTCACGTACGCCATGCAGATGTTCAAGCGCACCCGCCGGCCGATGGCCTTGGTGCGGGACGCCGACCGCAAATTGCTGGGGCTAATCACCCTGGAAGACATCTTGGAAGAGATCGTCGGCGACATCGAGGACGAACACGACGAAGCCGCCAAGTGAGGCCGCCCGTCACCGCTTCATGAGGAGGCGAATCAGCAGCGCCGATGTGAGGACGATCACCGCGTTCGGCGCCCACGCCAACAGCGGGGACGCCTTCCCTTCCTTGGCCATGTTCAGGCCGGCCATCAAAATCGGGTAATAAAGCATGACGGTCGGCAGGAAGCAGATCATGAAAATGCTCAGGTAGTCCGACCGGCTCGCCCAGATGCCGACGGGGCAGCCGATCAGCACGAAACACAGGCACCCGAGCGCGATGGCCGGGCGCATCTGCATCTCGGTCCGCACGTTGTTCACGTTCCGCTTCGTGAATGGGAGGACGTTGTTCTCGATGTCTTTCGCCTGATCGGCCTTGGACTTGCTCCCCGGCGGGGTGGGGTCGTCCTTTTCGCCCTCTAGTCGGTGCACCTTCTCCTTTTGCGCCGCCCAGTCCTCCCGCACCTCGCCCAACCGATCCTTCAGTTCCGGCCACGTCAGGGACGAGGGGCGGTCTTTGACGTCCTTCCCGAAAATCGCCTCCGGCAGCGGGGTGGCGTATTCTTGGTTGTGGAACTCGGCGGACGTCCCCCCGTTCAGGGAGTCCACCACGCACCGGTCCATCAGGACGACGAGTTCTTTCTGCCCGGTCGCCCGCGGGCCGGCCTCATCCGCGTCGATGACGTCCCGCACGCGGATGCGGGCCGTCTGCGCCCGGGCGACCATCTCGTACCCCGAGCGGTCGGCCTTCCGCTTCTTCACGACCACGTCGATCAGGTCTTTGCCCTGCACGTCCCGGACGTACAGCACGAAGTCCATGTTGTTCTGGCGCAGCCCGCCTTCGCGCTTGAGCAGGCTGTAGATGATGTTTTCGGAGTCGCGCAACAGTTGCTCGCGCATGACGCGCTGGGACCGCGGGATGGGGTCGTAATACATGGCCGCGGTGACGGCGGTGGTGGCGAGGCCGAGCATGACGGCGGGCCACAGAAGGTGATAGATGTTGACGCCGGCGGCCCGCAGCACCAGCACTTCGTTGTCGGCGGACATGCGGCCGTACACGATGCACGTGGCGAAGAGTGTCGTCGCCGGGATCGTGTACGGCAGCATGTTGGGGATGAGGAGCGGCAGGGCGATGAGGATTTGCGCCGGCCCCAAGCCCTTCTGGGAAGCCTCTTGGACGACGCCGCCGAGCAGGAACATGCCGGTCAGCCCGGTCAGGGCGAGCAGGAAGACTTTGACGAGTTCCGCCAAAATCATGCGGTTGACCGTGCCGAATATCAAGGCTGGGACTCCCGGAGTTACTTTCGGCCGAGCAGGCGCCGGATGGGTTCCATGACGGCGGGCAGCGGTATTTGTTCGACGTGCGGCTTCTCGTCCGCGAGGTTGCCGGAGACTTTGATTTTGTACAGATTGCCGCTGAGGCGGGCGGGAATCTCCCCGGTGCCGCCGAGGAACTCGCGGATGTTCGTCCAGACGGTGTAGAACTCGAACCCGGCGTTCGTGCCGTCGAGGTTCATCTCCCCGTCCCCGCCGAGGCTGAGGGCATTGCCGAGCAGGTCCAATTGCGTGAACCGGACGCGGTTCCCGCGGATGCGGAAGGCGGCGTGGGCCTCCTCGAACAGGGTCTCGTCCATCGGCCGGAGCCGGGCGAGTTTGATGACGTTGACGAACCCGGGCGGGTCGAGCAGGCGGCCGTTGGGCACATCAATACTGCCGTCCCCCGTGAGCGTCGCCATGCGCGTTCGCGCGTCGACCGGGTTGGAGAGGTTCAGGCGGGCGGTGGCCAAGCCGCTGAGGTTCGTCTTCGGCCCGAAGTGGTTCGCCTTGGCCATGTCGTCGAGCCGCAGGCGCGTGCCGCTGAGGGAGAGGTCGAACCGCAGCGGCGTGCCGATGTCGATGCGCGCCTGCCCGGCCACCTCGCCGCCGTAGATTTTCCCCTTGAGCCACGGGACGAGAATCACGTCCGGCGCGGCGGGGTCAATGTCGAGGTGGGCCGACACCATCTCGATGGGTTGCTTCAACACCGTCGCCTGGTCCACGGCCACGTTGGCGACCACGCGGCCGAGACGGTCGCCTTGGAACAGGCCGCGCGTCCCCAACTGCCCGGTGGCCTTCTCCCACGTCACGCCGGTGTTAAAGCTGGCGTTCTGAAACGTGAGCGTGGCGTCCCAGTAAAAAGTCGGCAAACTCCCGGCGGGCGCCATCACGCCGCGGGCGACTCCCGGCGCGGCCCCGGCCAAATGCGGGACGCTTCTCGCGGGCGGCGCCGATTTGCCTTGGTCGTCGACGACCAGCCGCTGGGCGTGCAGCGTCACCGGCCCCTTGAAATCCAATCCTTCCCACGCCCGGCGGACGCCCGACGGGAGGGCCGTCAAAAATTCGCGGTCGGCGACGACGGGGGCAATCTTCAAATCGTACAAGTCGGCCCAGAATCCGCCGCTGGCCGGCAGGCGGACTTCCCCGCTGGCGAGCGTGACGCTGACCGGGCCGTGCCGGCCGCGGAGTTCTTGAATCTCGACCCGCGACTGGGCGTAGCGAATTTTCCCGGCCAGGTCCGACAGCGAGTACGCGAAGAACTTCGGGCAGACGCTCGCCCCGTTGAAGGACAGGCCGAGTTCCAAGTCCCGCGCCGGGACGAACGGGCAAGTATCCTTCGCCCCGCCTGGGCAGCGGTCGTGGACGCGGACTTGCACGTTGCAGTTCATCCGGCCGGTCGGCTCGAACGTGTTCCACACCTTGTCCATGCCCAGCTTGCCGACGGCCTTGTACAAGTCGCCGGACAGGGCCAGCGACTCCACCGAGGCGTCGATGGCCAACAGCGACCCGCCCGGCTCGGGCGTCTTGCTTCCGCCGAGTTTTAACTTCGACCCGCCGGGGCCGGTCGCCTGGAAGTTCTTGAACGCCACCGAGCCGACTTCCGAGTCGCTGGCGACGGCCGGCATGCCCGGCCCCGGCGACACGCCCGTCGGGTGGTCGGGGACCGTGTGGATGTACAAGTTCCCAGTGAGGTTCTTCAGCGGGTACGGGAACTCTTCGTAATTCAGTGTGCCGTCGCGGATGAAGATGTCGAACTCGTTGTCGAACACCTTCGGGCCGTGTTCGCGCCGGGTGCGGGCGTTGTGGCGAATGTTGACGGTGAAATCCCCGGTCGCCGTCGCCCGCAGGCTGTCCACGAATTTCGGGATCGTGCCCGGCAACGCGGCAATCAACGTCTTGTCCAGCGTCACGGTCGAACCGACGATCCGCAGGTTAACGTCCTTGTTCTCCTTCTCCGGCAACACGGTCCCTTTCAACGTCACGGTCTGGCCGTTGCCTTCGCCGGCGAGGTCGAAGACCAGTTTCGTCGGGTCGTCCGGGTTCAAGGTCGCGTCGATGGAGCCGCGGATGTGATCGACGGGGTACGGGAAGCCCTTGTACATCGCCGACATGCCCTTCGGGCGGAAGAGCGCCTTGCGCAGCGTGCGGTCCCCTTCCCGGCGCTGCTCGAACGTCACGTCCGCCGGCCCCTTGGGCAGGTAGTCGTCGTAAATTTCCTGGGACTTCGGCGGCAGCATGGCGAACAGATCTTGGCCGACCTGTAAATCCGTCACGTCCACTTCCAGTTTTCGGATCCGCTCGTTCAACGTGCCGAGGATGTCCGGCGGCGCGGCCGCCGTCGTCATCAGGTCGCGGAAGTCCATGTCCAGCTTGACGTGGAAGTCGGCCCCCGCGAACTTCCCGCTGACCGGCTCGACTTTCAGGTCGCCGTCGCGGAACCGCAATTTTGCACTCAAGTCCGTGATGGCGGAGGGCAGATTCGGGGTGCGGTACGTGGCGCCGGTCAACGTCGCCTCCACGTCCAAGCCGCGGGCGGCCGGTTGCCCGACTTTCCAGTCCAGCTTAACGGTCAGGCCGAGGCGGCCTTCCAACCCCTCGATCAATTGGGCGGCTTCCGGCTTCGCCATGCCGAGCAGCTTGCCGAGCGATTCCCCGATGGCGGCGTCGTTGATCTCCAATTGGCCGGTGGCCCCGACCTTGTCTTCGTACTTGGCGCTCAGGTGGAACTTGCCGAACGGGTCGGCCTCGCCGCGGGCCTCGACCGTGTACAGCGAGACGGGGTCATTTACGACCGTCAGGTCCGTGTCGCGGATGTCGAGTTCGCCGGACAGGCCTTGCTTGTTGTCCTGAATGCTGACCCGCGCCTTCTTCAGCACCAGCACGGGCGCGGGGCCGTCCCCCTTTCCGGCGGGGTGCATCAGCCCCTGCACGTTCCACTTGCCCTCGGCGTCGCGGACGAGGTGAATGTGGGCGTCGTCCAGTTCGATCTTCCCGAGCGGGAGCTTTTGCAGGGCCAGCGACTTGTCGAACCAGATGGTGGCCTTGGGGACGTGCAGGAAGGGCGTGCGGGTCGGGTCATCCCGGCGGATCAACTTGAGGTCGGTGATGTTGATGCCGCCGAGGAACGGCCGCATGCGGGCCGAGCCGACTTCCACGTCCACGCCGTCGAACTTGGCCGTCAGTTCTTCGAGGACGCGACGGCGGACCTCGCCGGGCTTGAAGGCGTAGTCGTACACCCACCACGCCCCGTAGCCGGCCGCCACGAGGACGCAACACACGCGAACGAGCCGGATCAGCCCACGGCGTGGCGGCGTCATGCCCTGCTCCCGGGGGCGGCGGTCCGTGCCGCCCCGACGCGGCAAGATAGTCCGGCAGGGATAATTTCGCAAGTCCACCTTGCGGCCCGGCCGGGCCGTGTGGTAACTCTTGACCGCCATGAGCGAAGGTATTCCCGTCGTCCCCGCCACCGCGCCGCCCAAAGACCGGCTCGCCTTCCTCGACGTGGCCCGCGCCGCGGCCACCCTGCTCGTGCTGTTTGAGCACGCCGTCGGCCCCTTCCTCCCCGGCTACGGCGAGTGGTCCAGGGCGCACGGGAGCCTCGGCCGCATGGGCGTGGCCCTGTTCCTCCTCATCAGCGGGTTCATCATCCCCGTCAGTCTGGAGAAGAGCGGGTCCAACGGCCGGTTCTGGACCCGGCGCGTGTTCCGCTTGTTCCCCGCGTACTGGCTCAGCATCGCGGCCGCTTACGCCTACCTGACGTTCGGCGGCACCGTCCCGTTGCAAGTGCCGAAGGCCGAGACGAATACGTGGCTGGTGAACCTGACGATGCTGCAGCGGTTCTTCCGGTTTCAAGACGTGTGGGGCGTGTTCTGGACGCTGCAACTGGAACTGGTGATTTACGCCGCCTGCTCGGTCTTGTTCGCGACGCGCTTGATGACTCGGTGGACGGCGATTTTACTGACCTATTTTGCCCTCTACTTCGTCATGGCCGTGGCCCAGCCGCTGCTGACGGGGAAGCCGTTCAGCGTGGGCGGGGACCGGTTTCTGTACTTCACCCCGCTCATGGGCGTCGTCGCCCAGCGCTATGTCGCCGGGGAGTTCAGCCGCCGGAAAGCCTACGGCCTCTTGGCGGGACAAGTGTTCACAGTCGTCGCCGTGTGGGGCATCAATTATCTGTTGAACCCGGCGCGGGTGCGCGTGGAGAATTTGCTGGAATTCTTGCTCCTGTGGGGCGTGGCGTATTTGATTCTGTTCGGCCTCGTCGAGCTGCGCCGATTTTCGATGCCGAATGTCTTGTGCTGGTTCGGCCGCATCAGCTACTCGGTGTACCTACTGCACCCGCTCGTCCTGGTCGTTCTGCAAGGCTGGAAATGGCAAGCGTGGGCGTTCATTCCCACGCTCTTCGCCGTCTCGATGTTGCTGG
>JAYUGD010000255.1:0-6151 GCA_043767785.1 Zavarzinella sp.
AAGCTGCTGGTCCGGTGCTGGGCCATGCTCCGGGACAACAAGCCGTGGCAGGCGAGCCCGGCCCCGACATGACGGCCGCCGACGGGTGAGCCGCGGCGGGTGAGCCAACGACAGAGGAGCCACTGGGAACCCCGGTCGGCGTCAGCTCGAAACTTTGTCTGTTCGCGTGGCGTCGGCGACGACGCCCGGAGGACGGCCGAACGAAGGGGCGGCGCCGCACGGCGAATCGGACAGGTGGGACGGCCCGCGACACGCCACCGGCGGCGGGCCTGATCTCGGATAGTCGAGTGCGGTGTCACCGGCGACTCCTCGGCGATGGCTCAACGACGGGCGGAGAACGACGGACGTGAGGATGACTCCGCTTCGAGAGGAAGTCGGAGAGCGGGGGAGTTCTGCACCGAAGTCAGCCCCACGCCCACTGAGGGCCGCCTTCGGTGCAGAACTCCCCCGAAAAACGGGTCGAAATGGGCTTGATGTTCTGACGGCTTCATAGTCGACTGCGTTCAGGGGCCGGGGCCGGAGCGACCTGAACCAAGTCCCAACGGCTGAGGGCCCCGGTCACCTGCAACGCCTTGTTCGGCATCCGCCCTGTGTTCTCGCGCGCGGCGACCGCACCCCGCAACGTTTGTCCGCCCACCGTGGCGAGCCGACTCGCCCCGCCGGCACGAACGGCTTCGCCCGGCGACCGCGGACGCGAGCCGTGTCCGCCGGCTCTCGCCATCGGCACGGCCACCTCCGCCCATCGGCACGGGAGGCGTCGGCCCTCGTGTCTTGGGGAAAGCCGAACGCCAAGTTCAGCTGCCGGGGCCGGCTGACTGAAACCAAATTACAGCGGCTGAGGTCCCCGGTCAGCTGCAACGACTTGTGCCCCGTTGCACATTTGCTGACCCTATAACATCCTGTCCGGTATCGGAGTCTCCCGGAGCAACGCACTCCGGAACCGCGGTGACCGACTCGCCGGCCGCCAGCATCTGTCTGATGATGGGGCGGTCCGTCGGTCCCGTGTACAAGGCGGCCGGCGGCGGGGTCGACCCGAACGTCATGATCCCGCCCGCCGGCACGTTGATCGTTCTGCGTCCCTGCTCCACCTCCGCGAATCGGAGGTAGAGCTTGGCATTCGTCTGCGTGAAGACATCGCCCACGGCTGTCCAGTCCACGGTGTTGGCGGCGGCGGCCGCGGCCATGCGGTCCAGCGTCCCCAGCGCGGCCTCGACTTGACACTGGGGGTCGGCGTGGAGGGTAACCGGCCGGCGGGCGGCCAGGCGCTTTTCGACCCCGGCTTCCTGCGCCTTCAACTCTCCGAACACCGCCGCCGTGGCGGTACGCTCCTCGGGCGTCTCGGCCAGCGCCATGTTCCGGGCCACTTTAGTGATCCTCTGTCGGACCGTCGCGAGTTCGGCCTTGTCGGCTTCCTCTTGGCGCCGGCCCGGGTCTTCGCCCGTGCCGGCGGCCGCCAACTCCCGCAGCCGGGCCGTCAGCTTAGCCATTGTGGACGGGTTAAAGAGCCGCTGGCGGAGGCAGGCGAGCACGAACCGCGTCGCCGTCTCGCCCGCCACCATGTTGTGGCGGCAGCACTTCGCCTCTGAGTTCTGGTAGAGGCCGCACCCGTACCGCCAGTGGCCGCGCTTGGCGTAACGGTACATGAGCCACCCGCAGGTGAGGTCGTAGATCCGCCCGCCGAGCGGGTTCGACGACTGGCCCCGGGTCCGGGCCTTGCCTTTGAGGTATCGACCCCGGTGCGCGATCACCGCCCGGACGCGGTCCATCTTCTCTTGGGTCGTCACTGCGGCCGACTTGGCCGGCGTGCGGATGATCTGGTCGTCGGTATTCGTTACCGTCTTCAACTTGCCGTCGGCGTGGTAGTCGGCCTCAGTGAGGGGGCGCGGCCCGTCTTTGGTGAACCGCATCTGGTCGCCCTCCGACCGCCGGCCGTACTCGCACACGGCGACCAGCAGCGGGTGGGTGGCGATGTTCCTGACCGTGTTCTGCGTCCACAGGCCGCTGACGACGACCTGCACCCCGTTGACCGCGCGGATCCGGCCGGCGTACGGGGAAGGGATGCCCTCTGCGATAAGCATCCGGGCGATCCGCGTCGCCGTGGTGTTTTCGATCAAGTCCAAGATGCGTCGCACGACGTTCAGTTCTTCGGCCGCGGTCGGCAGCCAGACGACGTGGTGGCCGGCCATCTTCACGATTTCCCCGTCCTCCAACTCCCGCTTCCGGGCGCCGTCCTCGGCGCACAGCCACCGGCGGAACCCGTACACCGGCTCGCCGCCGATCGAGAAGCCGGCCTTCGCGAGCCGGATCTTGGCGTGGATCAACTTCTCGGCCAGATCGCGCCGAAACTTGCCGGACGTGTCGTAGTCAATCAGGCTCGTCAACAGGTCCGCCAGCGCGATCCGGTCGCCGCGGGCGATCGGGGGCAGGATTGTCCCCCCCATGAGCACGATCGACACCCCGGCCGACCGCAACTCGAACTCGATCACCATGGCGTCGATCGGGTTGTCCGGCCGGGCGAGGCGGTCCCGCTTGCTGACGAAGATGTGCGTCACCGCCGGGTCGCCCAGCGCCCGGGCGCGGAGGGCGTCGAAACCGGGCCGGCTGAGGATGTTCCCGGAGATGCCGTAGTCTAGGTACAGGTCGCCCGCCGCAAACCGGCTGCCGGCGATCATCTCGCGAATCGAGTCCGCGGTCCCGTCGAAGGCGACGCCGAGCCGCGCGGCCTCGCCCCGGGCCCAATCGACGTACTGCGGCGGGGCCAGGTCCGAATGGCCCTCGGAGTCGCGGTGGTAAAACAGCCCGTCCCCTCTTTCAGGTCGCTTCTTCATGGCGCTGCCTCCTTCTTCACCGGCGAAGTGTCGTGTCGGTGGGTCCACAGATATTGGGCCACGGCCTCGACGAGGGCATCCTCGTCAGTGATGTCCAAGGCGATGTCCGCCCCAAGGTCAGGCTGCGCTGCCCACGCGAACCGGGTGACCGTCAGGTCGAACACGGACCGGGCCAGCGCCCCGGCGACTTTGATGGCGGGAGGATTTGCGGCCGCCGTGACGAGCGTGCGGATGACGAGTTCGAGAGAACCGTGGGCGGACGGGAGGCCGGCGTCTCGGTGAATCGAAACCCCGGCCGCCTCCCACCGCCGCAGCCGGACCACGGCGCCCAAGTCAAGGAGGACGCCGGGCGGAAGAGCGGCCGTCCCGCCCGGCGACGGCGCCAAGCCCACACCTTTGAGGAAGGCGATCACCTCGTCGGCGTCCCGGACGGCTTCATCGGTCGCGTACCGGACCAATTCCGGCGGGTGCTCGCGGAGAATCGCTGGGGAGACGTCGGTGACCATCTTGGCCCCTCAATTGGGCCCGTCGAGGACAGGCCGCTGTGCGCATCAAAAAATTACGTCCGACCGCCGTCTGTCTTTCGATCCCGAACGGCTCGGACCAGCCCGCCGAGTTCGACGGCCACAAGCACCTCCGGGGCGTAGCCGCCGCAGGCCGGCCCGGCCGCCGCCATCGGCACCCAGCCGGTGTCAAACACGCCCCCGATCCCGGCGCGGCGGGGAGCATGAACGCGCACATATGTGGCGTCCCCGAACTCCAGCCGCCCGCCGGCGGCGTTGTAAGCCCTCATCAAGGGGGGAATGGGCGCGGTTTCCGGGGGCCCGCCGGGCCGGAAAGCGATCGCCAGACAGGCCGCCACCGTCTTGCGGGTCAGGCCGGCGTCGAGCAGGCGGGCGGCCAAGGCGATGCCGAACCCCTCGAAGTCGGTGAACGTCCGCGGGACGCCGTGCCCAGTCGCGGTACCCGCCAAGCCCGGCAGGATCCGGTGGTCCGACACGTACCGCAACTTGCGGACGGGCAGACCGGTGAGCTCGGCGAGTTCGGCCATGTCCATTCCGGCCTCAGTTATCCAACTTGGATAACAAGAGTGTAGTGAGCAAATCCGTGTCGTCAAATTCAAAGCTTTTTTAGGTCATTTACAGCTGGTGAATCGACTTGATTCGCAATTCGCGTTCGGCGGCAGCTATGCCCTGGCGATCAAATTCGGTCGGGAAAATGTTCAAACTCATTGAGAACTATTCGGTCGCCTTCAAGTATGGTGACGCATTTCGCCCAGGAATTTAGTGGTGCGTCCCCCAAGTTAGCGGACTCGGATACTGATGCAGTCAAGTTCGACCGCGAGATGGTCCAGAGGGTGCCGACCGGTGACGGATGTCTCGGGCAGTAGCAGTTCACGGCCCGGGGTTTCGCTTTCCGTGCGGTTTTGATAATTTGTGACGCATGGACGTGCCGAAGCTGACTCCGGAGATGATGGCGACGTTCCCGCCGGCGGCGGTCGCGGTTATTCACTTGCTGCTGGCCAAGATCGCGGAACTCGAAGAGAAGCTGAACACGAACTCGCACAATTCCTCGAAGCCGCCGGCGACGACGGCCCGCTCGTCGGCGCGGGCGGCGTCCGCGTGGGCCGCGCCGAAGAAGTCGGCGTCGGTCTTGCTGACGGCCGCGGCCGGGTCGGCCAGCCCGAGGGCGACCGCCGTGGCCCGGTTGACGCGGACGAACTTGCCGTCCGCGTCCTTGAAGTAGACGCGGATCGGCAGCAGGTCGAGGATGTCGTCCGTCAGAAACATGGGCGGCGTCATGGCTACTGTTCGTACCCCCCGACGAAAATATCAATCCGCCGGTCCGCGCTCACCTTGACGACGAAGCCCCAATCCCCCGGCGGGATGGGGGCGCCTCGTGCCTTATCCGGCGGCGGCCATATTAAATGTTGCGACAACTGCATGGCGGCTTCCGTCCCGGTCCCCGTCACGCCGCCGATGTCAAGCGTTTCGGCGCCGGTGGCGGTGTTCCCCGGGATGATGTTGCACAGCGACCCCACGGTGCAGTTCGGTAAGAGGACGTGCGCGCCGTCCTTCCGGAGCAGATCAACCAACACCGTGAGCGGCAGGTGCGTCTTGATGTTGATTCCTTCTTGGCAATTGGCCCGGTCACGATTGATCGGGCGCAGCCGGGGTTTTTCACGGAGTACCGGGCGATCATCGCCATGGCCGCCGGGAGCCGTCGGCCCGCCCAGAAGTGGCTTGCCATCCCTCAAAGACTCGAACGCAGACCGGGTGGCGAACACCAAAATGCTGCTGCCCCGGCGGTCGATCAGGCTCATCACCCCGCCGAGGACGCGCATCATCGCTTGCTGGGGCGTGGTGGAGTCGACGTTCACCAAGTCATAAAACGTCTTGAGAAAGCCCTTGAGCTTGTCGTACGGGGAGACGGCCCACCGGGAGCCGTCGTACCAAAGTTGGAGGTCATTTTTGTCGTACACCTCGACCAGGCCGTTCCCGCGGACGTGGGTCACCAAGCCCCTGGCCCGGTCGGCGAGATGCGCGTAATTGTGCCGGCGACTGACATTATGCCCGCCCGGCTTGATGAAGATGACGTCCGTCAGGCTGCACGTGGTGATGTCAATGACCATCACCATCTCCTCCGACTGAGAAATTTCCGCATACGCCCGGATTAGCCGAGAGGAGTGAAAGTACGGTACGGGGGTCGGGGGTTTGAGGCAGAGGCCGTACTCCGCCCCGCCGGTGAGGTCTTCCGGGAATTCCCCATTCCGCAACAGGTACGTGCAGACGAACGGTTCCCCTTCCAGGGTGAACGTCGCCATCCGCCCGCAGACTTGGATCGCGTACAGGATGACTTGCTTAAAATGCTCTCGCTGTTCGGGCGTCGCCGGCACCCCGCCGGGGTTCTTGGCCGCCGCGAAGAAGGCGTTCCGCATCTCTTCAAACTTCAAGCAGGCGTCCGGCGTGCGAAACTCTTCCGTGACTTGCGCGGCGGGCTTTGACGCGTCGAGGGTCGGGTACGGAATGGCGAACACGACTGAGCGGACCGCCAGCGGCCCCCACACGCTTGGGCCCAAATCCCGCACCGGTCCCGGAATGCGCTTGTGGGCTTCGAGTGCCGGCCCCGCCTGTGTCGTGACGGCTTGTCCGTCGAGTGGCGCCCCAATGACTTTGACCAATTCCCCGATCAGTGGCAGGGTGAGTCGGTCCGCATGCTCAATGGCAACACCCTTGGAACTGCTGACCTTTGCCGCCAATTTATGGACGGTCGTCGGGGCGAGCAGAATTACTACGGCCGGCGGCACGGCCCGCGACGCCGTC
>JAYUGD010000256.1:0-6146 GCA_043767785.1 Zavarzinella sp.
TCGCGGGACGAGTATTCGACCAAGTGCCGGGCGTCGTGGTGCTTGCGGTTCCACCCGGCGCTCTGGCCGGCGCGCTCCTCGGCCGAGTCCCACGCCATCTTGCTGACGAGGATCGGCGTGCGGCCCTTGGCCATGAACAGCAGGGCGAAGCTGGTGGAGATCACCGGGTATTCGTCCAGGTGGGAGTTCTTGATGAAGAACTCCCCGCCGGCCTTCTGCGTCAACCCGGTCGTGTTGGCGACGGCCCCGGTGAGGATTTCGCACCCCTCGCGGTACCAGTCGTGTTCGCCGATGAAGCGCTGGCCGGAGAGGCGGCCGACGCGCTCGATGCCGTAGACGTTGTAAAAGGTGTGCGGCGGGTTGGTGAAGCGGAACTCCTTGGCCAGCCAGCGCAGGCCCTTGGCCGTGGCGTCGTCGTCCGGGTAGAAGCCGCACTTCTTGGCGACCGCGGTCTTCGGGTCGAACTCCTGCGGGTTGTCGTACGCCTCGGCGGCGGCGATCAGCAGGCCGCTGACGCCGGCGGCGGTCATCGTCAGCGTCCCCTTGCCGCGGCGGTCGCCGTGGGTGTAGTTCCACCCGGCCACGTCTTTGCCGCCGGGGCCGGGGAGCGGCGCGCACTGCTGCTCGACGTAGAACCGCTGGATCTCCTTCCACACGGCCTGGTCGATCTTGGCCCCCGCCTGCCGGCCGGCGTGCAGGCCGAGCAGGGCGTACTGCGTGTTGGAGTTGTCCGGCGGGTTGGTGGAGTTCCGCACGTACGTCCAGCCTTCGAGCTTGCCGCCCTGTCCGAGTTTGCCGTTGCGGGCCGTGGCCGCGTCGATCAGCCAGTCCACGCCCTTTTGGATGCGGTCCTGGTCCCCCACGTCGCCGTACTCGGCCAGCACCATGACGCGCAGGCCGACGACGTAAGTGTGGTTGTTCTCCAGCCCGCGGACGTACGGCAAGGCCCGCTTAATCACCGGGTCGTCCTTGTCCACGCCGGCCGTCAGCAGGGCCAGCATCACCAGGTTGGTCGTCCCGCCGGGGAGGAACATGGTGAGCTTGTCGTTCTCCCAGTTCCACGTGTTCCCGCCCTTGGGCGTCTGCTGGTCCGTGAGGTATTTGATAGCGTCCGTCATCGACCCGCGCACCTTCTGCACAAGTGGGTCGTCGGCCCGGCTTGTGTTCGGGAGGAACAGGAGGGGGACGAGGAGGAGGGAGAGGCGGCGCATGGGGGAATGCTCGTGTATTGTTTAGCCGCGACGCGACGCTTCGGAGTGGAGCGCGGGCTGCCCCCGCAGTAAGTCACTGAACGGCAGGGCGAGCGATTGATGTCGGCAAGTTCGCGCTCCACTCCGAAGCGTCGCGTCGCGGCTAAACGGGGTTCACCTAGATATGGTAGCCGACCGGGGAAGCGGCCGCGACCTCACACCGCCGCCTTCACGACCGCCTTCGTCTTCGCCAGCCCCTCTTTCAACACCTCGAAGGCGTCCCGCTTCCAATAGTCGGGGTTGAACAACTCCAGCGAGAGGAACCCCTTGTAGCCGATCGACACCAAGGTGCGCAGCACCTCGGTCAGCGGGGCGACGCCGTCGCCGGGGAAGACGCGGTCGGCGTCCTTGATCGTCTTGGGGTCCTTGTCCTTCGGGTAGTCGTTGACGTGGAAGATGCCGACGGCCTTGCCTTGCAGGAACTTCAGCCCGTCGAAGCCGGACCCGCCCTTGTAAAGGTGGTAAATGTCCGGCAGCACGCACGCTTGCGGGTGGCCGCTCTCCATCGCCACTTGCACCGTCTCCCCGAGTTTGGACAAACTCTTGGAGAAGCCCCACACTTCCACTTCGGGGATGATGCCGACCTTGGCGCCCACCTCGGCCAAGGCCCGGTAGCGGTCGGCGACGGCGTGCAGGTCCAGGTTGGCTTGGTCCGTGGCCCCGGCCGGCGGGGCGGCGATGCGCTTGCCGCCGATGGCCAAGACCATCTCCATGTCCCGCTTCGCCTCGTCCAATCCCTGCTTGCGCACGCCCGCGTCGTCCACGATCCACTTGGCGAAGCCGATGGAACTCGGCACCGCCAGGCCGGCGTCGGCGATGCGCTTCTTCAAGTCCTTGAGGTCGCCGCCCTTCTTCACGAAGTCCTGCAACTCGCCGAGCCACGGCTCGACGGCGTCGTACCCGGCCTTGGCGGCCAAGTCCACGACTTCCGTGATGGGCAGCTTCTGCCCGCGGATCGTGCTGGTGTTGAGGCTGATGCCGAACGGCGACTCGGGCGGGGTCTTGGCTTTGCTCATGGAAGGCACGGCGGCGGTGACGGCGAGGCCGGCGGAGGCGGCCAGCAAGTCGCGGCGGGAGACGGTCGGCATGGGATTACCCCGAGGAGCGGTCAGTCCGGGCATTTTACGGAACAGTTAACCACGAATAACACTAATAACACTAATAAAGCCCGATCAAAAGACACTGCCTTCTGCTTTCGGATTTCGATTCGTGTTATTCGTGTTATTCGTGGTTAACTGCTTTGCTTAATGCTTTTGAACTTCCTCACGCAGCCCGTGATGGCCACTTCCGTCGGCAGCCGTTCGATGCTCGACGCGCCGAAGAAGCCGACGATGCCCTTCGTGTGCCGTATCACGTACTCGGCGTCTTCCGGCTCCGAGATGGGGCCGCCGTGGCACAGCACCAGCACGTCCGGGTTCACCTTTTTGGCGGCGTCGTGCAGGGCTTGCACCCGCGTCGTCGCCTCTTCCAATGTCATTGCCGACTTGGCGCCGATGCTGCCCTTCGTGGTCAGGCCCATGTGCGGGATCAGCACGTCGGCGCCGGCGCCGGCCATCGCCTCGGCCTCGGCTTCGGTGAAGACGTAGGGACAAGTCAGCAGGCCGAGCTGGCGGGCCTCGCGGATCATGTCCACTTCCTTGTCGTAGCCCATGTCGGTCTCTTCCAGGCCGGCGCGCATGGCGCCGTCGATCAGGCCGACGGTGGGGAAGTTCTGCACGCCGCTGAAGCCGAGGCTTTGGATCTGGCGCAGGAACTGCGACATGATGCGGAAGGGGTCGGTGCCGCAGACGCCGGCCAGCACCGGCGTCTTGCGGGCGACCGGCAACACTTCGCGGGCCATGTCCACGACGATTTGGTTGGCGTCCCCGTAGGGCATCATGCCGGACAGGCTGCCGCGGCCGGCCATGCGGAACCGGCCAGAATTGTAAATGATGATGAGGTCGATGCCGCCGGCCTCGGCGCACTTGGCGCTGATGCCGGTCCCGGCCCCGCCGCCGATGATCGGCTTGCCGGCCGCCACTTGGGCGCGCAGCCGCCGGAGGCACTCCTCGCGGGAAAAGAAACTCACGACGCGCTGCCGCCCGAAGGGGGAGATTGCACCTTCACCGGGGACGGCTTCCGCCGGCCGCCGATGGTGAAGTCCAAGCCGATCGTCAGGGCGACGCCGATGACGGCCATCACCAACGGCGTCTGCCACAGCACCCGTTCGTTTTCCGGGTTGTAGGCCCCGCCGGCGAACGCTTCGTGGGCGAACAGGAACGCCCGGCCGAGCAAGTGGCCGACAATCGCCAAACTGACGCCCACCACGGCCATGTGCCGGATGGTCTTCTTCCAGAAAGGTGTCATCGCTGCCTCAATCTAAGGATGTCCGTCTCTGAGGTCGTCGCTGAACCATAGAACGAAAAGGCGCCGTCCGCCCGGGGATTTTCCGATGGCCGTCCTCCTGATCGGCACGCTCGACACCAAAGGCGTCGAACTCGGCTTTGTCCGGGACATGATCCGCGCCGCCGGCCTGCAAACGATCGTCATTGACGCCGGGGCGATGGGCGCTCCCCGACTCGCCGCCGACGTGACGCGGGACGCCGTATTCGCGGGCGCCGGGACGACGCTGGCGGCCGTTCGGCGGGCGGCCGACCGCGGGGAGGCGATCTCCCTGGCGGCCGTCGGGGTGGGCAAGGCGGTTGGGGAATTGTATCGGTCGGGACAAGTAGATGGGATATTTGCTTTGGGCGGGTCGGCGGGTACGACGATTGGCGCGCGGGCGATGCAGGGACTGCCATACGGCGTCCCGAAAGTGATTTTGAGCACGCTGGCCGGGTCGAACATGCGCAGTTTCGTCGGCGTGCGCGACATCACCGTGATGAATTCCGTCACCGACATCTGCGGGCTGAACCGTTTTTCGCGGCAAATCTTGGCCAACGCCGCCCACGCCCTGATCGGCATGGTGACGGGCCGCCAAACCGTTGCCCCGCCGGCCGACGACAAGCCCATCGTCACTGCCACGATGTTCGGCGTGACGACCCCGTGCGTCGAGGCCGCCCGCGAACGGCTGGAGCGGGCCGACTACGAAGTGCTGGTATTCCACGCCACCGGCACGGGCGGGCTGACGATGGAGGCGATGGTGCGCGACGGCGTCGCCGTCGGCGTGTTGGACATTACCACGACGGAGTTGGCCGACGAGTTGGTGGGCGGCATCCTCAGCGCCGGCCGCGACCGCCTGACGGCCGCCGCCATCCGCGGCGTCCCGCAAGTGATCTCCGTCGGCGCGCTCGACATGGTGAACTTCGGGTCGCCGGACACCGTGCCGGCCAAGTTCGAGGGCCGACGCTTCCACCGCCACAACGCCAACGTGACCCTGATGCGAACCACCCCTGAAGAGAACGACCGCTTGGGGAAGGAGATCGCCGAAAAGGCCTGCGCCTCCAACGCCCCGACCGCGATCATCCTGCCCCTGCGCGGCGTGTCGGCCATTGACAAGGAAGGCCAGCCCTTCTGGTGGCCAGAAGCGGACGCCGCGCTCTTTCAAAGCATCCGCAACTGGGTCAGCCCGGCGGTTAAGGTGATCGAGTTGGACCTGCACATCAACGACGCGGCCTTCGCGGAAGCGGCGGCCGAGACGCTGATGGGGATGCTGGGAAAATTGTGAGAAGCATCTCGCTTCCGCAGCGGAGTTCGTACGATCTTCTAAGACTCGACCACGAATAGATGATTCGCTGGGTACGCGGCCATGCGTGTCAAACAACCCGACAGCGACGCGGCGCCGAAACGACTCCCCGACGCGGCCCGCGCCGCCGAGTCGATGGCGGAGAATGACGCGGCGCGCGACACGGACCCGAAGACGGGCGCGGGGGCGGCCGCGCCCGGCGACGACCTCACCGACGCCGCGTCGCAAGACCTGTCCGCCGTCACGCAAACCCATCACCCGGCCGCGTCGGGTGCCCCGCGCCTGATTGCCGACTCCATGCGGACACGTTCGTTCGTCGCCGGGCCGGGCGGCGAGAACTCGCTGAGTCCGGGGCTGGAGTTGGGGCCGTACCGGCTGGTCGAAAAAATCGGCCAGGGCGGCATGGGGGCCGTGTACCGCGCGACCCACACGCGGCTGAAAAAGCAGTTCGCCGTGAAGGTGCTGTCCCCCGCGCGGGTGGCCGACCCGGCGGCCGTGGCCCGCTTCCATCGGGAGATGGAGGCCGTCGGCCGGCTGGACCACGCCAACGTCGTGCGCGCCACCGACGCCGGGGAGGTCAACGGCGTCCACTTCCTGGCGATGGAGTTGATCGAGGGGACGGACCTGAACCGCCTGCTGCGGGCGGCCGGCCCGCTCCGCGCGGCCGACGCGTGCGAGCTCGTCCGCCAGGCCGCCGCAGGCTTGCAGGCGGCGCACGAGCGCGGGCTGGTCCACCGCGACATCAAGCCGTCGAACTTGCTGCTGTCCAACGCGGGCCAGGTGAAAATCCTCGACCTCGGCTTGGCCCGCCTGACGGCCCCGGACGCGGCCGGCCAAGAGTTGTCGTGGACCGGCCAAATCATGGGGACGCCGGACTACATGGCCCCGGAGCAGTGGGACTCGTGCCACGAGGCGGATATTCGTTCCGACCTGTACAGTCTCGGCTGCACGCTCTACGCCCTGCTGACCGGCCGGCCGCCGTTCAGCTCGGAGGAGTATACGTCCAGTTCGCAGAAGATGGCGGCCCACCTGCGGGACGCCCCGCCCCCCGTGTCCGCGGCGCGGGCGGACTTGCCGAAAGGCGTGGCGGCCGTCGTCGGTCGGCTCCTGGAGAAGGACCCGGCGAAGCGGTACGAGACGCCGGCAGCCCTGATCCGGGACCTCGAGAAATTCACGGCCGGCGCCGACCTGAAGGCGCTCCTCGGCCGCGGCGCCGGCCCGGCGGCCGGCGC
>JAYUGD010000257.1:0-2141 GCA_043767785.1 Zavarzinella sp.
CCGTTGGGGCGAAAACCAAACTGGCGACTTTCCGCTTCTCGGTCAAACAATTCACGCCGGGCAAAATATGACCTAGACTCCCATTGTTTGCTTCCCAAAGGCCGGGCGGCGGGTTAAGGTAACACCACCTGGGCCGCCCGCACGACCGTTAAAATCGGCCCGCCCGGCCGCCGGTTCACCCGCACGAGACGCCATGAGTTCTCCCGTATCCCTTCTCTCGTCCCTGATCGCCGACTACGCCGCCCCGCCGTCGTTCGTCGATAAAACCTACGGCGAGCCGCTCTTCCACACGGAGAGCGAAGTGGCGGCCGTCCGGTACGCCCCGGACGACACGCTCTGGACAATGGAGGAGGCCGGCCTGCTGCGGCACTGGACGGGCGACGGCCGATTGATCGACCGCGAGTTCCTGAGCGACACCGAAATCGCGTGGGCGTTCAACGCGGACGCCAGCTTGGCCGCCTCGGGCAACGAAACCGAGGTCGCCCTCTGGTCCGTCGGCAAGGCAAAGGAACTGGCGCGCGTCGTCACCGGGGCGTCGTGGGTCACATGCCTCGCCTTCTCCCCGAGTACGCCGGTCGTGGCCAGCGGCCACGACGACGGCACCTTGAAACTGTGGTCGCTGCCGAAGCTGACCCTGATCGCCGCGATCCCCGCCCACACGCAAGAGATTTCGTCCTTGGCGTTCAGCGCCGACGGCGCCCAGATCACGACGGCCGGGGACGACCACCTGATCCGCGTGTGGGACGTGGCGTCCAAGGCCCAAGCCCGCGAGTGGCGCGGCCACGCCGACCGCGTGCCGGCGATGGCGTGGCACCCCGGCGGGGACTTCCTAATCACCGCGGGCTGGGATACGACCGCCCGCGTGTGGGAGCCGGGCCGGGACGAGGCCACGATGCTGCTCAACGCCCACTCGGACCAAGTGAACGCGCTGGCCTTCTCGCCGACCGGCCACCTGCTGGCCTGCGCCGACTCGGACTTCGCCATCCACCTGTGGGGCGACCCCCGGCAGGCCAAGGCCCACTTCACGCTGCAAGGCCACACGGACGAAGTCCGCACGCTGGCCTTCAACGCCGCCGGCACGCGGCTGGCGACGGCCGGGGCCGACCGCGTCGTCCACATTTGGGACACGGCCACCGGCCGCCTGATCGCCGGGCCGAACCCGAGCGCCCGCAACGGCGTCGCCATCCACGGCAAGACGCTGTTCGGCACCGCCGGCAGCCTGCTGCAGGCGTGGGACATCGAGACCGGCAAGCGGGCGTGGCCGGCGACCGCGACCGCGGCGGCCAACGAAGTCGCCGTCAGCCCGAACGGCCAGTGGCTCGTCACCAGCGGGGCCGGCCCCGAGGCGACGCTGTGGGACGTGGCCAAGCACAAGCCGGCCGCCACGCTCAGTCACACCAAGGGGCCGATCGCCTGCCCGACGTTCTCCGCGGATTCGACGCTGATCGCCACCGCCAGCCAGAGCGACGGCCTGATGTGGCTCTGGAAAATCGGCACCCCCGAGGCGATCCTCGTCATCCCGGAGGCGGCCGACAACAGCACGCTGGAGGCCATCGCCTTCCACCCGAACAACAAGTATGTCGCCATCGGCGGTTTGGACTGGCTCGCCACGTCCGGCACGGACGGCGCCCTGTGCGTGTGGGACTTGGACGCCCGCGACAAGCACTTGACCATCGAGGCCGGCGTCACCGCCCTCGCCTTCGACCACACGGGCCAGTACCTCGCCGCCGGCGTGTACAGCCAGAAGGGCATTTCCGTCAGCGTGTGGGCCTTCGACAAGCAAGAAAAGCTGTTCGACCTGCCCGGCCACCACGACCGCATCAACGCCGTCGCCTTCAGCCCGGACGGCAGCTGGCTCGTCTCCGCGAGCGACGACGCCACCGTCCGCGTCTGGAACGTCCTGACCGGCCGCCTGGCCGTCGCCCGCCAATTCGACGCCGCGATTCAGACCTTGGCCTTCAGCCCCGACGGCCATCACCTCTACGCCGGCAACGCCAACACGACGGCGTCAAGATTGTCGATGAAGCGGCTGTTGGAAGACTGAGGGAGCTTGGTTTTCAGCTCCAACGGAGCGGCCGGACGTAGCCAGGCCCGGAAGGGCATGGACACACGGGCGTGAAATGTTTTCAAGCCCTGAAGGG
>JAYUGD010000258.1:0-2135 GCA_043767785.1 Zavarzinella sp.
CTCTTCCTTCTTCGGCTCTTCCTTCTTGGGGGCGGCCTTGGGGGCGACCTTCGGCTCGAAGCCCACGCGCTTCTTGATCGGGCCGAGGAGCTTTTCGACTTCGGCGGTCAGTTCCGTGAGCGTCTCGGCCGTCGGCGGGGCGTCGGCCTTGAACGTCCACCGCTTCGCGACGATGAAGCGGTGGTACAGCACGATCACCACGTCGTCGTCCGGGCCGACGCCCATGCCGGTCACTTGGGCGGGGACGGCCGCTTGGTTGGTGCCGTCCGGGGTTTCGGTGGCCTCGGCCAAGGCGATGGTCGTGCGCATGGGGGCGGCGGTCCGCTTGTCCTTGGCGCCGTCCACGAACTGCTTGATCTCGCGGAGGCGGTCGTCCCGCGTCTCGTCCTTGCGGTACTCGTCCTTGAGGGCGAGGAAGACGACGTAGGCGCCGAGCCGGCGGGTGACGTAGCGGTCCGCGAGTTCGTCCTGCTTGGCGACGATGGATATGAGCGGGCTGTCGGCGGCGGCCGGGATGGACCGGGAGAAGACGGCGATCACCGGCTCCAGCCCGTGGTCGCACACCAAGTCCTGCATCTTGCCGGTGCGGTTGCGCTGCTCCGACGGCGGGAAGCGCGGCTCGTCCGCGATGTACGCCCGGAACCCCTGCGGGACTTCCTCCCGCTTCACGACGGCCGGCTCCGTGTCCTTCTTCTCCTGGGCGTGCCCGGCCAGCGCCGTCGCCACGGCCACGACACCCAGCCCCAGCCAGCGTCGACTCATCATGACCGCCCTCTTTCCGATCGCATGCGGAATACTCCCAGTGTTAGCGTGACAGGGGACGGCGGGGGTGTCAAGGGGCGGGGGCCGGGGGACGCCGCATTTGTTTGGCCGCGACACGGAGTCTTCGGAGCGGGGCGCGGGGCCGACAAGCCAAGACGAAGACTCACCACAAAGGCACAAAGATCACACAAAGAAGCACAGATAGGACTTACGCAGTTGCCTGTTTCGGGAAATTGTACTTCGGGTCGTTGAGGTAGGCTCGGACAGCGTCGCGGATGATGCTCCATTTCGCCTCGAACCAACTGACGCCGGTGTGGAACCGGTGCCACTCGAGGCGGACAAAGGCCCGCAGCGCGAAGCCGATGTGGTTCCGTTGCGACCGGGCCAGCCGGGCCGGGCACCGCTCGACCTCCGTGCACTGCTTCAGGCCGCGGTGGTACTCCTCGATCGCCCATGCCCGCTCGGCGTACGTCAGGCGCGTGAGTTCGTCCATGTCGAGGTCGTTCGTGACCCAGTGTTCCGTGTCGCCATTCGGAGCGACGAGCCGGAACGCTTTCACGAAGCCGAAGCCCTCGACGTGGACGACGGTCCCCGCGGCCGTGACGGGCTGGTCCGAGATCGCCTTGTTGCCGGTGCGGCGGATGTCGACGCGGCGGTTGGACCGGACTTGTGTGAGGAAAAACCAGCCGTGGCTGCGGACGGCCTTGAGGTTGTCCAGGCCGGAGTACCACGCGTCGAAGCAGACGTACCGCGGCCGGAAGCCGCGGGCCTTCGCGGTGGCGAGCATCTCGCGGAAGTGTTCGTTCTTGTTCTTCTTCGGGGCCTCGGCCGGGTCGACGAGGCGGTAGTCGACGGGGAAGACGGCGTCCCCGTCGCTCCAGGCGACCGTCACCAGGTTGATGCCGCGGAGGACGCGCTGGTGCTTGCCGGACCAGAACGGGCCGACGAGGCCCATCACGCGGGCGTACGGCTTGTCGAGGACCGTGTCATCGACGATGAGGATGCCGTCGGGCCGCCGGACGTGCGGTTGCACCTCGGCCCACAGCGTTTCGGGGTCGGGTTCGAGCCGGGCCAGCAGCCGGGAGAAGGCGTCGTGGGCGGCCGCCTTCGGGGCGGGCGGCTGGACGCGGGCCGCCTCGCACGCGCTGGCCTCCCGCGGCGTGCCGATGAGGAAATCGATGTAGTCCGCGGCTTGCAGCTTGGGAGCATTCATCTCTCCCAAGCTAAGGGAACCGCGAAAATGCGCAAGACCGAAAAAAGGTCAACTGCGTAAGTCCTAGGCCGTGTTGATTAAAAACGATTGTTCCAATGTCATGTCAAGCTACTTGAGCCAGATGTTGATGGCGGCAAACAGCACCATTCCCAGAAAGTTG
>JAYUGD010000259.1:0-2135 GCA_043767785.1 Zavarzinella sp.
TTTTGAACGTCCCCGAAGGCGAGGTCGACCACAAGGCCCTGTTACAAGTGAACCGCGAAGCGACCGCCAAAGCCATTCGCAAAGCGATGCGCCACGAACCGACGATCGATTGGCTCCTGGAGAACCAGGAGACGGTCGTACACTACTTCCACCAGTTGGGGCTGGAGGGGAAGTTGTGACCGCGTCGCCGCGACGCGGATGCGGAGCGGAACCCGCTTCATAAAGCGCCCAGGGCCTTTCCCTCAATCACCCTGGGCAATCCCGATAAGGCGTCGGGCGTCGTCCGGGTGGAGTTGCATCAGTTCGAGGGCCTCGCGGTGGCTGTCGGCGTCGACCTGGGCGAGTAGGTAAACCACGCTGTTGCGCAGCGCGGCCAGCACCTGCGGCGCGCTGCCCGACCGCACCCGGCACGCGTCTTCCCGCAGGGTTTCGTCCCGGACCCAGTGCAATCCGTTTTCGATGCCCCAGTGCTCGCGGGTGAACCCGAGCAGGGCCGGGGCGGTGCCCCGCTCGCCGGACAAACTCGCGATGCCGTAGGCCACTTCGACGGTCGTTCGGCCGCGAATCGTGCGCTCGCGGGTCGGGCGAAAGCCGAGCTTCATGCCCTTCCACACTCGGTGGAGCGCGAGCGTGGAGGTGATTTCCAAAGTGCGGCGTTCGCGGCGGCCGTGGCCTTTGTCGACCGCGGTGGCGACGCGATTAGCAGGCGGTGGCGGAGGAGAGTCCGCAGGGGGAAGTGGCCGTCGCGAGACGGCGGGCTTGCTCGTCGTAGGCGAATCCGGCCCGAATATCGGCGACCAAACTCGGCTGGTTGTCCTTGGCAAACAAGACGTAATCGCCGCCGGAATCGACGACTTGTTCGGCCAGATCGCGTTGGCAGAACATCGCATCGCCGATGACCACTTTGCCCTTCAGCGGCAAAATGCCCAGGAGTTCGAGGGCCGCTTTGTGTTCGTTGGTCTTGGCGTCCACGCGAATTTGCCCGAGCACCGCTTGCACGCGCGCGGCATACGCCGCCACCAAGTGGACGCCGGGAACCGCGCCGTCGCGACTGCCCCGCAGGGTTTTGCCATCGATCGAGATCAACTCGTAGTCCTGGGGATCGAGGCGACTTTGGATCCACTCCGCCAGAATCGCTTCGAGTTGCTCGGCATCGAAGCGCCGCAGGGTGCGGGACAGCGTGGAAAGGCTGGGGGTTTTGCCGCGGCGGAATCCGAGGGCCCAGGCCAACTCGTAACCGTGCTGCCGGCCGAAGCGGGCGATGCCGATCAAGCTGGTCCGGCCCGAAAGCATGGCCAAGACGACCATGCCCATCACGGCCGAGAGCGGATGGCGCAGCCCTTTGCGACCGCGGGGATCGGGCAAGGTCGCCAGGACTTCGAAGAGCGAACGAGCAGCCATCGACACCTCGGGCCAGGGAAAACGAGGTGCCCGAAATACCCAGAGTTGCCGGTGTGGGCAAGATCAAGTTGGGAAAGGCCCTGGTGACGGGCCAGGGCCGGAGCCAATGCGTGAACGTACGCCGTGAGGCGGGCCGATTGCGGGGGCGATTGGCCCGACCGCGTGGCCGTGGCAGCGCCGACCGGAACCGGCGCGAACAAATCCTGGCTGGTATCCACGCTGAGGCCGAACGCCCGCATCGCGGTCTGAAGGGTGAAATCGCTGAATGCCATGCTGAACCTCCTGGAGGGAAGTATAGGGACAGCCGCGGACCGACTACCGAAAGGGTGTGATCGCGACTCGACGTACGACGAGGCAGCCAGGGCAAGCTCGCCGTGGCGCTTCACGACGTCGTCCCAGCGGTTGGATTTGATGAGGATGCGTTGGCTGCCGGTTCGAGACCAGCGCATGCCGCTGCGACCGATGCGTTGTTCGGCGAGCGTTTTGCCGGCGGCCTCAACCGGTCCGCTGCCGTGGGCCGGCCGCGGTCCGCCCGAAACCGACGCCGCGTCACGGGGACCGGCCCTACGGGCGTCCTAAACTCCTAGGACTGGGCACTCGGAAGCGGAGGGTCGGGCCGTCGCCGTCCAGCGTTGCGGCCGGGCAATCGTTCTGGAGCCACCAGCCTTCGAACCCGGCGAGGGTGCCGTTGCTAGGCTTGGACGAAGGCCTCGTGCAGGAGTCGGGTAGTCATC
>JAYUGD010000260.1:0-2131 GCA_043767785.1 Zavarzinella sp.
TTCTTCTGATTTCTTTGCGAGCTTTGCCTCTTTGCGAACTTCGTGTGAAACTCTTTTTTGAAGCGGAGTCTCCCCCGTGTTGCCCGATTGCACCCGTGACCCCGAGGGCCTGGCCCTCCTGACGGCGTGCAAGGAAAGCCCCCTCGACCTCGCCCCGCGCCTCATCCTCACCGACTGGCTCGAAGACCACGGCGAAGACGACGTCGCCCGCTGCCTGCGCGAAAGCATGGCCGGCGACGGCGGCATGGTCCCTTTGCCGACGCGTGTTCAAGAGCGGTGGCAACCCCTCAATGGCTGCGACCACGGGTGGCTGTGCTTACGGCCAGTGGCCGAGACGGTCGAGCGGAAGTTGGACGAGTTGCGGGATTGCCCGTGGATCGGGGCGGTATCGCTGTCCAAAATACCATTTTCTCTCGCCCGAACCCTGATTCACGAACACGCGGCGATGACTCAATTGGTTCGCCTTGATTCCCCCGGCAGTTGGTCGCCGGTCCGCAATCCCGTCGGTGGCGAAGACGCATTCCGCAATCTGGCGAGTTTGACGTTCGAATCAACGCTGATTGATCGGCAAGAGATCGAGGCGATGTGCCACGACCGTCGATTGCACCGTCTTTTGGAACTTGTTCAAGCCGGCGAAAACCGATTGGGCGGGGACGTGCGTGATCTCGTGAAGGCCTCATGGCGGAACCAACTGCGCACATTGCAATTCGGACTTTGTTCCACGTCTTGGGGGGGAATGCGAAATCTGCTCAGCCGCCGACACTTGACGGCCGTGGAATCCCTCATCTTTTCCGGGCCGGCTCGCTACGGGGACCAAATTCTGCATCGGTTGAACGGCAAGAATGTCCTGCCGGCATTGCGACGGCTTGCAACGCGCAGGATGGACGTGTCGGCCGACGGTCTTCGGGCATTCTTGGCGCATGACTCCGAAAGACGGCTTGAGGCCTTGGATTTAAGCAAAAATGACTTTGGCGACACAGGGTTGGAGACTCTCGCCGCGTGGCCGGGGCTTGCGAGTGTGGCCGCCTTGCGACTGGAGGACGTCCACGCCGGGGCTGCGGGTTTGGCCGTCTTGGCGGCTTCGAAGTACGCGGCTCAGTTACGGACGCTCGACGTTGGCGACAACCCAAACCTCAATGATCGGCACGGCAACTTGGAAGATTGCGAGTTGCCTAACCTGACGCGACTCAACATGGTCGAATGCGGCCTTCACGGATCAACCATACGAGCACTGTCGCGGTCCCCGCTCTTCGCCCGCACCGCCGAACTGAATTTGTCGTACAACCGGATGGGCGGGTGGGGAACACACTGCTTGAGCGAGATCCCGGACTGGCGCGTCCAGAAACTCAATCTCGCCCAAAACTTCGCCACGGAAGAAGGCTTGCAGCACCTCGTCCGCAACGCGAGTTGGACCGAGTTGCGCCAGTTGAACATGGACGAGAACGGGATTCGCGGCGATTGCTTGCGTTTTCTCGGGTCTTGGCAACCGGCCTCGCTGGAAACCTTGTCGTTGAGCCGGAACCCGTTGGACGATCCTGGCCTGCGAGCATTGGCCGGATGGCCGGCTCTCGCTCGACTTCGTGGATTAACTTTGTCGCAGGTCGGCGCTTCGAATGCCGGCCTGCGCGCCCTGCTCGATTCTCCCCACCTCGGCCGGCTCGAATCCCTCAACCTCTGGGGCAACCCAATCACCGACGCCGGGGCCGACGCCCTCGCCAATTGCGAAGCTCTCGAAACGCTGACCGACTTGTACATCTCGGAAGAACACCTCACCGACAAGGGCAAGGCCGCCCTGCGGAACTCGCCGCACTTGCGGCACACCATCATTCACTGGTGACGGACCGTCTTCTGGCGGCAACTGCCGGGCGCCACATTCAGCGGCTTCCGCGCCGAATGGTAGCCGCGACGCCACGCGGAGCGCGGGCCGCCGGGTCCGACGTGGCCGTGTGCTTCGGCGGGAACATCGCCGTGGCGAAACGGTCGATTTGAGGCGGCAAGCGACCCCAATTGTGAAGGTCTGCCACTGCTCTGCCATTGCGCGCGACCCATTTGCCCAATTCTTGGCAATCCGACCGATTCGGGCTAGCGCGCGGCCAACGGGCGACCTATCCGGTTGTGGTGGTGAACCGCG
>JAYUGD010000261.1:0-2127 GCA_043767785.1 Zavarzinella sp.
TTCTTTGTGAAACTTCGTGCGGCCTTTGTGCCTTTGTGGTGAGTCTTCGCTTTAAGTTTTTGGCGGCGTCACTTCGTCGTTTCGTTGCCTGGGCTGTAAAAGACCCGTTCGATGAATGTCGTGTCCACGACGCCATCGACAAAGGCAGCCGTGTTGAAGATGCGCTTGTGGAGCGGGATGGTCGTCTTGATCCCCTCGACCACGAACTCGTTCAGCGCCCGTCTCATCACGCGGATGGCTTCTTCTCGCGTCGGCTGATGCACCAGCAGCTTCGCCACCAGTGAGTCATAATTCGGCGGGACGACGTACCCGGTGCGGGCGTGCGTGTCCAGCCGGACGCCGGGGCCGCCGGGGGCGTACCACTGCGTGATCCGGCCGGGGGACGGCTGGAAGTTCGCGTCCGGGTCTTCCGCGTTGATGCGGACCTCGATCGCACAACCCTTCTGCACGATGTCCGACTGCCGGTATTTCAATTTCTCCCCGGCCGCGACGCGGATTTGCTCCCGCACCAAGTCCACGCCCGTCACCAACTCTGACACCGGGTGTTCGACTTGGATGCGCGAGTTCACTTCGATGAAGTAATAATTGTTCTGCTTGTCCATCAGGAACTCGCACGTCCCGGCGCTGTAGTACCCGGCCGTCTTGGCGAGCCGCACGGCGGCCTTGCAGATGTCGTCCCGCACCCGCGTCGGCAGGTTCGGGGCCGGCGACTCTTCCACCAATTTTTGGTGCCGGCGCTGGAGCGAGCAGTCCCGCTCGTACAGGTGAATCATGTTGCCGTGCTGGTCCCCGAGCAACTGGATTTCGATGTGCCGGGGCTGTTCAAGGTACTTCTCGATGAAGACGCTGCCGTCCTTAAACGCGGCCTCGGCTTCCTGCTTCGCGGAGTGGTAGCCAGAGATGAGGCTGCCGTCGTCTCGCGCCACGCGCATCCCGCGCCCGCCGCCGCCGGCCGCCGCCTTGATGAGGACGGGGTAGCCGCACTGCCGGGCGCACTTGATGGCTTCTTCCTCGGACGTAATCAACCCCTCGGACCCGGGGACGAGCGGCACCTTTGCGGCTCGCGCCAGAATCTTCGCCTCGTTCTTGTTGCCGAGCTTCCGCATTGCCTCGTGCGGCGGGCCGATGAACTCGATGCGACTCTCGCGGCACTGTTCCGCGAAGGACGAATTCTCCGACAGGAAGCCGTAGCCGGGGTGGATGGCGTCGGCCCCGGTCTTCTCGGCGGCGGCGATAATGCGCGGGATTTTGAGGTAACTGTCCGCGGCCGGGCCGGTCCCGATGCACACGGCTTGGTCGGCAAGGGAGAGCCACGGGGCGCCCTTGTCGGCCGTGGAGTAGACGCACACGACGCCGATGTTCATGTCCCGGCAGGCGCGGATCACCCGCAGGGCGATCTCACCGCGGTTGGCAACCAGAACCCGTTGAAACATGATGAATTCGCGGAGGGACAGGAGGGAAGGAGAGTCGCCGGGGCGGATCAGCCGTTCGGATCGACGCGGAATAGCACTTGGTCGAACTCGACGAACGCGGCGTTCGCCACGCACACCTCGACGACCTTGCCGGACACCTTGGCGGTGATGTCGTTGAAAATTTTCATCGCCTCGACCTTGCACACGACCGTGTCGGGCGAAACTTTGCCGCCGACCTTCACGTAGTCGTCCTTGTCCGGGCCGGGCTTGGTGTAGAACGTGCCGACGAGTTCGCTCTTGATCTCCAAGAACTTCTTCTCGGCCTTGGCCGGCTCGGCGGGCGCGGCGGTGGGCATCTGCGTGACGGCCGGTTGCTGAATGGGGTGAGCGGCTTGGGCTGCCCCGGCAACCACTCGCGGGCCTTTGCGCAAGCGGATGCGCTGGTCGCCGTCGTTCAAGTCCACTTCGCTCAGGCCGAACTTGTCCATCAGGGAAATGATTTCGCGGACCGTGTCCACGTGGAACGGACTCGGCGTCGGCTTGTGCTCGTCGGCCACTCGTCACCCCCGGCAGGCGGGCCGGCGAGCCGGCCCGAAGAGTTATTGCAAGTCAGTCGAACAGGGCTTCCCACGCGCGGGGAAGCGTCGTCAGCCGCACGGGGCCGTCTTCCGTAATGAGGAAGTCGTCTTCCACCCGGACCCCGCCGACGCCCGGC
>JAYUGD010000262.1:0-6101 GCA_043767785.1 Zavarzinella sp.
GATCATGCCGGGAAGCCGGAAAAGCGCAAGGCCAAAATCGGCGACGGAGAAGGGAATTCAGAACCTGACACCGGCGGTTTAGTTCAACAGTGATTAGACAAACTCGGTCGGGGTTCACATCCTCCGACTCGGAGTTTGCCGATCAGCATTGTCTTCCGGCCGTCTTACGCGGCAGACGACGCCCGCCAAGCGCAAGCTGCCTCAGAATCGCTTGCAAGCGCCAAACCGTCAGGCCATCAACCATTCCACCGACAGCCGCCACCCCGGCGCCGCCGGCTCGGCGTCCGCCTCTTGGCCCGCCCCGAACACCGTCGGCGCCACCGGGTCCACGTCCCACACCACCGCGGTCCCCGCCTCGAAGTACTCTTCGCGCTTGGCCGCCAAATCCGCCTCGGCAGCAGGACCGTAGTCGCCGGCGCTCCGCACCTCCGCCGCGAAATCCGGCGCTGCGGGCACGAACCGCATGGCGTCCCCCGGCGCCGGCCCCGTGTAGTAGGCCGCGTCCGGGGAGAAGGACTCCCGCCCGGTCGACAGTTCGGGGACCACGAACCCCACGTTGTCCCCATACGCGCCCCCCCCGTCGCGTCGGCGTGGTCCGCCAGTCGGCGGGCGATGCGCAGGGCGACAAGGCCGGGCCTGTGTCCGGTGGGCATGAGCGGCACCACCTCCCCGTTGACGAGTTCCGCTTTTCCGGACACCTGCGCCAAGTCGGCGAGGGTCGCACGGGGGGCCGCGACGGCAACACTCATGCTGGACCTCCGGGATGAGACGAGTTGTGTATGCTACCCGAGTCCATTTGGGCCGACAACAGAGACTGCCGTGTCGAACGCAACTACGCCTTCGGCTTCGGCTGCGAGAAGACTTTCAGCAGTTCGGCATCGGCCTGAAGCGTTTTCTGAATCGCTGCTTTACGCGCCTGCGGCGAGTCGTCCCGTAGAGCGACTGATCGGATCAACTGCGAGTTCTCAACACGATTCCTGCACGGCGGCGCCTTGACCGCAGCCCCACGGACTCCGGCGCTGACAAGCCCCGCCGGCCTCACGGCTTCGCCGGGCCGCGCTGAAGCCGCAGCACGTAGCCGGTGCCGTTGCTGTTGGCGGTCAACAGGTGGCGGCCGTCGGGGGTGAAGTGGATTTGGTCGAGGTTGTTCGGGAAGACCCACTCGCGGCGCGGCGTCATCGTGGCCACGTCGTAGAGCCGGTAGTAAAGCCGCCGGGCCGCCGTCGTGCCGTCGTGGCCGCCGACGACGACGCGGCGGCCATCCGGGCTGACGGCCACGAGGCCGTGGCTGCTGATGCGCATGTCGTCCACGCGGCCGAGCGGCCGCGGGGCCGGGCCGGCCACGTCCCAGACGGCGAAGCCTTGGCGCGTCATGACGGCGAGGGTCCGGCCGTCGGCGGACGTGTCCCACTCGGCGACGGCGCCGAGGTCGCGCGGCAGTGGCACCTCGACGGCGGCCGGGCCGGCCACGTCCCACTTCCGCAGCGCGCCCGTCGGCCCGCCGTCCCGCAGGTACAGGGCGTTGCCGTCGGCCGACAGCCGGACTTGCGACATGACGGCCGGCAACTTCTCGACGCGCGCCACTTCCTTGAAGCCGGCCCCGTCCGGCCGGAAGACGACGACCGTGCGCGCGTCGTCGGCGGCCGTGAGGACGGCGACCGCCGAGCCGTCGGCCGAGCCGTGGACGGCCGTCATCGGGGCGGGGAGCGCCGCGCGTCGCGCCGGCGGGTCGGCCGGCGGCTTCGACAAGTCGTACTGCGCCAACTCGCCGTTCACCGCCATGTACAGGGCCGGCGGGTCGCCCGAGACGAACGCCGGGCCGCCGCGCGGCAGCCGTGTGTCGGGCGCGGGGGCGGCGAAGGCGGGGCCGGCCAAGGCGTGCCACACGCCGGCGTCGGCCTCGGGCGTCGTCCGGCGGCCGATGACGCGGCCGCCCGCCGCGGGGACGAACCCCCAGTTCAGCGCCGCCCCGGCGACCACGGGCCGGCGCGCCGGCGCCGGCGCCGTCAGGTCCACGACCTCCGCGGCGGTGTTGGCGTTGTTGGTCAGGAACAGCGTCTTGCCGTCGGCCGACAGGGCGACGCGGCCGCCGGACACGTCGGGCAGGACGGCGGCCGGCGCGTCGCCGGGGGCGGCCAAGTTCCACACTTGAACGCTGTCGCCGAGGCCACACGCGATTTTGTTGCCCGCCGCGGCGATGCTGACCCAGAGGACGGCGCCCCCCGTCTTCAACTGGACGACGGTCTCGCGCGGCTCGCCGGCGGCCAAGTCCCAGACGCGGACGGCGCCGGCCGAATCGGCGAACGCCAGCGCCTGGCCGTCCGCGAGGCGGTGCAGGCCGCCGGCCTTGGCGAACGGGCCGAACGTGTGGACGGCCGCCCCCGTCGCCGCGTCCCAGACGCGGACCGTCTTGTCGTCGCCGGTCGTGGCGAACTGCTTGTCGCCGCGGACGAACACGGGCGTGGGCAGGCCCCCTGCGTGGCCGGCATCCGCTTACGCTCCGTCGGTTTCCTTCCGTGCTCCGCTCCTGTCCCTTTCTTGACTCGAACCTGACCAACGAAACTCAGGAACTAAGGCAAGTCGGAACCCGATGCTGTTGCGGCGGGCCGTCGGGGCGCGACTGTGACGGTACGCCGTCCGGCAGTCCCATGCGACGCTGTACCAACTCCCGCCCCGGACCACTAGGTCTGAGCCGTAAGTGGTGTACAAATTTTCACACCGCTCCCACACATTACCACTCATGTCACATAGTCCCCACGGGTGAGGAGCGACGTTCTCGTAGCTCCCAATTTCCGTTGTTTTTTCATTAGAATTTACTTTGGCATCCGTTCCATACGGGTGCTTCCTGTCGCAGTTCGCCTTGTCCCCGTTCAGGACATTGCCCCAGTAAAACGCCTGCTTTTTCCCCTTCCCGCCACGACACGCATATTCCCATTCGTCCTCGTGTGGCAGTTTCATCTTCATCCCCTTCACCCCACACTTCTCAATAAACTTTTGACAGTCTTCCCAACTCACCGTCTCCACGGGCAGCTTCGCACCCTTGAACTGGCTCGGGTTCTCCTCCATCACCCCTTCCCACTCCGACTGCTGAACCTCATATTTCCCAAGCCAAAAGCCCTTCGTCTTGAACTTCCCGCGAATGTTTTCTGCCTCGGAAGCGAGGTGTGCCGATTCTTTGCCGTCGGTCACAAAGGACGATTTCGCGTCGATGAGGTGCTTCAAGACCGCCTTCCGTTCCGCCTGCGTCGATCCTAACTGGGCCTCCCCAGCCGGCACCCAGCAGAACTTCATCCTCACGTCTTTGGCGATCTCGAACTCCCGCTCATCTCCGGCTTTTGGTTCAGATGTGCACTCGGCCGCCGCCGCGTTCCTCTTGTTGCGTTCTTCTTGGGCCAACCGTTCGGCCACGATCCGGGACATCTCGGCCGCCTCGCGTTCCAATCGCTCCCGGTTGGTCCGCGCCGTCGCGTCGAGCGCGGTCAATTCGGCAATTGCCGGTTCGAATGTCAAGAACCGAGGGTATTTCCCCGACAGCGCATGCCGCACACAGTTTGAGAACAACTTCTTGACCAATGGACGGATCGGTTCAGGGACAACCTCCCATTCCTCGTCCTGCGGGTTCGTGTGGCCAAAGAGCAGTTCGTGGCAGGTTTTGCCGAAGGCGTACACGTCCGAATAGGGGCCAACTTCCACGTCGGGCAAGTCGCCGAGCTGTTCCGGAGGGGCGTACTTGATTGTGCCGGCCACCACCGTGTCGGCTGTGGAGCGGAGGGCTTCTGGAATGTTTCGGCTCGCCAACGCGGCCCCGCCACGCACGGCCAGTCCGAAGTCGATTACCTTAACCGTCCAAGTGCCGTCCGCGTGTTTCATCACCATGATGTTGGCCGGCTTCAGATCGCGATGGAATACCGGCTTCGACCGCGAATGGGCGGCATGAACTGCCCCGGCAACTTGCTTGGCGATCTGCAATACATCGGCCGCCGGGAGCGGGCCGTGGGTCCGGAGCCACGTTTCGAGCGTGTCGCCGGGGAAATATTCGAGGACCAAATACGGGCGGGTGCGTTCGTGATCGGCAAAATCTTGGTCGAGGATGCTGATGATGTTGGGATGCTTGAGCGCCTTCAAGGCGATGGCCTCTGCGAGAACTTTGGAAAGCTCGCGGCTCATGGCCTCGGCCCGCAGAGTCTTGATGGCGACCGGCAGCAGTTCTCCGGTGTCCGGGTCCGGGTTGTACTGGTCATGGCAAAGGAACACGGTCCCGAACGCACCGCCCCCGAGGATGCGGACCGGCGCGTACCGGCGCGTGTTGAACGGCAGATAACGGGCCGGATCGAGTTCAACCGCCGCCCAAAGTTCCGTCGCCGCCCGCTCCCATGCCCCGGCCGCGCAATAATCCAGATATGCTTTGTGGCGGTTGATCGCCTCGGCGACGGTGTCACGGGCCACTCGGGCCGTCGTCGCTGCCGTCACATGGGCTTCCCCGGCATCTCCATAAAGATGGGCGGCATTCAGCGCGTCCCCCAACTGGCTCGCCGCCGCCACGCCGACTCGGCCTGGATTTCGCCGGAACTCCGCTTGGGCTTGCCGCAGAAATTGGCGTTCGGCATAGGTTTCGTAACTCACTCCAGGCTTGCGCGGCTCGGCCAACCGCTTCTCGATCCGGCGAATGACGTTTGCCTGATCGTCGAGTTTTTCGCCCATCCCGGCGAACCCGGCTTCCACTTGGCCACTGAGGGCGGCAAACGACTTCTCCAAGGCGTCGAACAACACGTCAAGTTGGCCGAGGATGCCGGCCGTGCGGAGGTCGAGCAGGTTAAGGCCTTGTTCCTGCCGTTCGCTGATCTGTCGCAAGTAATCGAACGACAACCCGTGAGCGAGTTCAGCATTGGTCTCGATTTCGCGGCGGAAGAAGAAGGCGAATGCGGCGGCCAAGAGGGGCGTGCCGCCGGGCGGGGCGGCTGTCAGCAACGCGGCCAAGTGGGGAGCATCGACCCGGATGGCTTCGCTCGTATCCCTGACGGCATGATGGGCGGCGGCCGTCAGCCCGGCCGGATCGCCGTGCCGTTCGATGGTGGCCGCCCGGCGAGCCAGTTCGACGGCCGGAATCGTGGCGACGGCGAATCGCCCGACCTTCCGCAACCGGCTCCATTCCTCTGTCGCCTTCACGCGGTTGGCGGCGGGGATGGTTTCCAACCCGGTCGGAGTTTGGTCGAGGAACTTTTTGATCTGATCGCGGACGCCCTTCACGTCGGCGTCTCGGAATACGTCTCGCACGCGGTCAAACAGGCCATCGCCGGCCAAGGCCAAACCGACCGCTTCCCACGCCCGGTCGTTCGCTTTCGCCAACGCCTTCGGAAGCGCTTGGCTATGGTCGGTCAACCGCTTCTCGATGGCCCCGATGACGCGGTCGGCCGATTCGTTGAAAACGTAGCGCAAAGCGAAGGAGAAGAGGCCGCCAACGATCGACATAGGAACGGCACTCCACGACACCAGTGGGGGAGAGGCGGGCCGAACATTTGTTGTTCGTCGCCAAGGTACGAGTGCTTTGAATCAAACAACAGAATACCACCGCGAGCGAGATCGGGGGAAGGAAAATGGCTGAAAATCAAGTGACGCGATCGAACATATAGACGGCCAGAATATGGTCTTCCGCCATCGACACGATTCAAGGCTCGTGCAATAATCCCAACAACTCACCACAAAGGATCACTCATCAATGAGCACTGCCTCCACGGTTTCACTCCTCATCGCGGCTCACACCGACATCATGGATACGACGCGCATCGCCAAAGATCGCGCGACGTGGCCCCACCTGCGTGACCACGTCGAACGGTTCACGCGGGGCTTGAAGCCTACTCAAGACGAGCGATTGGCCGATTGTTTGGCCAAGTGGAAAGAACTGGTCACGGAAATTAATCAACGCCCCAATCTCTATGGAGTCACTCCCCACGACTGGCCCGAAGAGACAAAGGGGGTATTTGCCCGATTCCAAAAGGCACTCATCTAGAGCATTTTCAGCTTCCGTCTAGCGGGTACCCGGCGTGGCGGAAATAGTTGACGGCGTCGGTTCGTGTGATCCAGTCGAGGGACTCGCCGAAGGC
>JAYUGD010000263.1:0-15893 GCA_043767785.1 Zavarzinella sp.
CATGGTCGGCCGCCTGCACGCCAAGAAGTACCTCAAGCAATTTGAAGAGGACTACGCGGCGGCCCAGAAGCGCGGCGACATCCCGCCGGAGTTGGCGCCTCGGCTTTAATTTCGGATTTCGGATTGCGGATTGCGGAATTGAAAACCGCCGTCCGGCCACGCCGCATATTCTTTCGCTTGGGTTTTGAAATCCGCAATCCGCAATCCGCAATCCGAAATTCCTCCCGAGGGCATCCCATGTTTTCAATGACTCGCCGGGCCGTGCTCTCCCGCTGCGCCAACGGCTTCGGCCTCGCGGCCTTCGCCGGGCTGATGCAGGACCGGGCGTTCGGCGCCGAGCCGGCCGGGCCGTTGGCCCCGAAGGCGACGCACCACAAGGCGACGGCCAAGAGCGTCATCTTCCTGTTCATGGACGGCGGGCCGAGCCAGATGGACACGTTCGACCCGAAGCCGCGGCTCGACCGCGAGCACGGGCAGCCGATCAAGACCAAGGTGGAGCCGACGCAGTTCAACAACGTCGGGGCGGTCCTCAAAAGCCCGTGGAAGTTCAAGCAGTACGGGAAGAGCGGAACCCCCGTCAGCGAGTTGTTCCCGCACGTCGCCGAGTGCGTGGACGACATGGCCGTCATCCGCTCGATGGTCGCCAACTTCTCCGAACACACCAGCGCCAACTACTTCATGCACACCGGCAACGGCCAACAGGGCCGGCCGAGCATGGGGGCGTGGGTCACGTACGGCCTCGGCAGCGAGTGCCAGGATTTGCCCGGCTTCGTCGTCCTCGGCAGCGGACTCGTCCCCCCCGGCGGGATGGACTGCTTCAGCAACGGCTTCCTGCCCGCGACGTACCAAGGGTCCATGTTCGCCCGCGGCAAGACGCCGGTGGCCGACCTGGAGCCGAAGGAGTCCGCGAAGATCCAGAAGAACAAACTGGACCTGATGCGGAAGCTCGACCAAGCCACCGCCGCCCAGGCCCGCGACGGCGGGATTGATGCGGCCATCGCCAACTACGAACTGGCGTACCGGATGCAGGCGGCCGTCCCGGCGATGGCCGACTTCACCAAGGAGACCAAGGAGACGCTGGCCCTCTACGGCATTGACTCGCCGAAGACCGACATCTTCGGCCGCCAGTGCCTGATGGCCCGCCGCATGGTCGAGCGCGGCGTGCGCTTCATCGAACTCCTGTGCCCCAACCTCGGCCACGACCGCTGGGACCAGCACGCCAACCTCAAAGGCGGCCACACCGACAACGCGCTGGCCGTCGATCAGCCCATCGCGGCCTTGATGAAAGACCTGAAGCGCCGCGGCATGCTGGACAGCACGCTCATCATCTGGGGCGGCGAGTTCGGCCGCACGCCGATGGCCCAAGGCAGCGACGGCCGCGACCACAACCCGTTCGGCTTCACCATGTGGATGGCCGGCGGCGGCGTCAAAGGCGGGACGATCCACGGCGCCACGGACGAGTACGGCTACCACGCCGTTCAAGACAAGGTCCACGTCCACGACCTGCACGCCACGATGCTGCACCTCTTGGGCTTGGACCACAAGAAGACCACCTACCGCTTCGGCGGCCGCGACATGCGCCTGACCGATGTCCACGGCGAGTTGGTGACGGGGATTTTGAAGACGGCGTGAACGTCGGGGAGAACTCCCTGTGACGAGCCGCGGGGTTTATCCCCGCGGGAGGACTCACCGCGGGGATGAACCCCGCGGCTCGTTCGGATTTGGCGAGCCAAGGCCAAAACCGCTCACGGCAACGTGATCCCCGTCAACGCGAACGGCACGCGCACTTCCCGCATCGGCCCCGGCGTCTGGTACTCCAGCGTCCAGCCGGCCGCCAGTTTGGCGGCGCGGTTTTTGAAGGTGTAGGTGATCGAGCGGTCGTTGTACTCGGCGGCGTCGGCGGGGATCGGTTCGCCTTTGGGGGGGACGAGACGCAGGCGGTTGTTGCGGGTCCAGTACACGTCCTCGAAACTCTCCCACACCACATTGCCCGGCGGGTAGTCCAATTGCACCTCCACGAGCAGGTCGGCCCCGGCCGTCTTGATCTTGCGGACCGTGACGGCCACGCCTTTTTGCTTGGCCGCGGCGAGGGGCGGCTTGCCGGCGGCGTCGAATTGGAACGTCAGCAATTCGTCGGCGATGGTCACCTGCACCGACCCGGCGATGTTGATGCTTTTGGCGGCCCGCTTCACGCCTTGCGGGCGCACGATCAGCGGGGCGACGATCCCGGACGTGTGCGTCCGGGCGGCGGCCGAGGAAGCGGTCAGCTTCGCGCCGGTGTCGTCCGTCAGAGAGGTGATCGTCGGGGCCGTGTCCGTGCGGAAGACGATCACGGTCGGCAACCACGCCAGTTCCAGATGCAAGTCGCAGACGGTCGTGCCGGCGGCCAGATCGCGGCGCAAGACGACTTCCGTAGCGGCGACGCGGAAGGGGCCGCTCACGGACGCCGGCAGAGTGGCGGCGCCGGACTTGAAGGCGATGCGCCCGCCGGTGATCGAGAGCCGACTGTTGGTGTGCGTCGCCAAGTGGTCAAGGGCGGCCCAGTAGCCGACGTCTTTCAGGTCGGCCGGGACCGTTGAACCGCCGTCGATGGCCGAGACATCCAACGTCATGCCGCTGGCCGTTTCAACGGCGGCGGCGAACTCCTTGGCGGTGACGGTCCCCTTGGAAATGGAGAATTTGCCGCCGGGGGGCAGTTGGTCGGCGGCGCGAGAAGCCGGGGCGAAACTCAGGGCTAGGCTGAGGATTCCGGGTAAAAGGACGCGGACGGCCATCGTGGTAGACTCCGATATTTGTCCCGTCCGAGGCGAGCGGGGGACGTCAGTCCCCCGATTCTCGGTTTCAAACGGCAAACCGGAGAATCGGGGGACTCGCCGAAGAATCGGGGGACTGACGTCCCCCGCTCGCCGAAAACGCGGTTCGGCGGGCCAGAGGGTTTCATAGACGGGACGATTGCCCCTCCCTATCCTATCAGGGATTTGGGCCGCCCTCGCATGACCAACCGACACTTGAGGAGACCGCACGCGATGATCGTCCGAACGGAAGACTTGGTTCGTCGCTCGGCGCTGTCGTCGGAACTCGTGGACGTGGACCCCTCGGAGACGGCTGAGTGGCTGGAATCCTTGGAGGCGGTCCTCAAGATCCAGGGGCCGGAGCGGGCCAAGTTCCTCCTCGACGCCCTCGGCGGCAAAATCCAAGCGGCCGGCGTCTCGGCCGGCGGCAGCAGCATCCAGTCCCCCTACCTGAACACCGTCCCGCTCGACCAAGAAGTGCCGTACCCCGGCGACCGGGCCATCGAGCGGAAGATCAAGAGCATCATCCGCTGGAACGCGATGGCGATGGTCGCCAAGGCCAACAAGACCACCAACGTCGGCGGGCACATCGCCACGTACCAGTCGGCCGCCACGCTGTATGAAGTCGGCTTCAACCACTTCTTCCGCGGCCGCACCGAAGACAACCACGGCGACATCATCTATTTTCAGGGCCACGCCTCCCCCGGCCCGTACGCCCGGGCCTTTCTGGAAGGCCGGCTCTCCGAACAACAACTGACGAACTTCCGGCAGGAACTGCAACCGGGCGGCGGCCTGTCCAGCTACCCGCACCCGTGGCTGATGCCGAACTTCTGGCAGTACCCGACCGTCAGCATGGGCCTCGGGCCGATCATGGCCATCTATCAGGCCCGCTACGCCCGCTACCTCGAAAACCGCGGCCTCGCCGACACGCGCGGCTCCCACATTTGGGCCTACCTCGGCGACGGCGAGTGCGACGAGCCGGAGTCGCTCGGCTGCCTCAGCATCGCCGCCCGCGAGAAGCTCGACAACCTGATCTTCGTCGTCAACTGCAACCTGCAACGGCTCGATGGCCCGTGCCGGGGCAGCGGCAAGATCATCCAGGAACTCGAAGGCATCTTCAAGGGCGCCGGCTGGAACGTCGTGAAGTGCATGTGGGGCGGCGAGTGGGACGACCTACTCGCCCGCGACCGCTCCGGCGCGCTGGCCCGCCGCATGTTGGAAGTGCCGGACGGCGAGTACCAGGAGTACGCCTACGCCGCCAAGAAGGGCAAGCCGCAGATCATCCGCGAGAAGTTCTTCAACACCGCGGAACTCAAGGCCCTCGTCGAACACCTGACGGACGAGCAACTGGCCAACATGAAGCGCGGCGGCCACGACCCGGCGAAGGTGTACAACGCTTACCGGGCGGCCATGAATTATCGCGGCGGCCCGTCGGTGATCCTCGCGCACACGGTCAAGGGGTACGGCACGACTTCGGAGGCCAACAACACGGCCCACCAAGAGAAGTCGCTGACGATGGCCCTGACCGCGGAAGAGATGGCGGCCTTGCAGGCCGACGGCTACAAGAAAGCCCAGGAGTTGAAGGGGCTGAAGAGCTTCCGCGACCGCTTCCAGTTCACGATGACGGACGCCGACCTCGCCGAGTACAAGTTCTACCGCCCGGCCGAGAACTCGCCGGAGATGGTCTACCTGCAAGAGCGCCGCAAGGCCCTCGGCGGGTATCAACCCGCGCGGAACAACGTGTTTGTGCCGTGCAATCCGCCGCGGCCCGAAGTCTTCCAGCGGTCGCACCAAGGGTCCACGGCCGGCAAGGGGCAATCAACCACGCTGGCGTGGGTGATCCTGATGGGCCAATTGATGAAGGATCCGAACGTCGGCAAGCTGATCGTCCCCATCGTCCCGGACGAAGGCCAGACGTTCGGCCTGCCGCCGCTGTATAACCAGTTCGGGCTGTACAATTCCCTCGGCCAGAACTACGTCCCGGTCGATACGGGCACGCCGAGTTCCTACCGCGAGGCGACCAACGGGCAGATCTTCCAAGAGGGGATCAACGAGGCCGGCAGCATGGCGACGTTCATCGCCGCCGGGACCGCGTACAGCACGTTCAGCGTCAACACGATCCCGTTCTACATCTACTACTCGATGTTCGGCTTCCAGCGCGTCGGCGACCTGATCTGGGCCGCCGCCGACAGCCGGTGCCGCGGCTTCCTGATGGGCGCCACCGCCGGCCGCACCACGCTCAACGGCGAAGGCCTGCAACACGAAGACGGCCACAGCCATCTCGCCGCCCTCACGATTCCCACCTGCCGGGCCTACGACCCGGCGTGGGGCTACGAGATGGCCGTCATCGTCGAAGAGGGCATCAACCGCATGTACGTGAAGGGGGAAGACCTCTTCTACTACCTGACGATATACAACGAGAGTTACGACATGCCCGCCATGCCCGAGGGCGTGCGCGACGGCATCCTCAAGGGCCTGTACGCCTTCAAGACCGTGAAGCCGGACGGCGCCAAGCAGACGGTGCAACTGCTGGGCAGCGGCGTCATCATGCGGGAAGTGCTGCGGGCGCAGGACATCCTGGCAACCAAGTACAAGGTCGCCAGCACCGTCTACAGCGCCACGAGCTACCAAGAACTGCGGCGGGACTGCATAGAAGTCGAGCGCTACAACCGCCTGCACCCGGACCAGCCGAAGAAGAAGAGCTATTTGGACTCGGTCCTCGGCGCCACGCCCGGCCCGGTGATCGCCTCCAGCGACTACATGCGGACCCTGCACGAGCAGATCAGCCCGTACCTGAACGGCCGCATGCTGGCCTTGGGGACGGACGGCTTCGGCCGCTCCGAAACGCGGCAAAACCTGCGGCGCTTCTTCGAAGTGGACGCCGAACACGTCGCCTACGCCGCCCTGTACGCCCTGAGCGAACGCGGCGAACTGGACAAGAAGGTGCTGACACAGGCGATCAAGGACTTGGGGATTGACGCGGAGAGGCCGCACCCGTGGACGGTTTGAAGCGAAGAATTTTTGCCGCCAAGACGCCAAGAAGACAAAACTGAAATTTCGATTTTGGTTTTCTTGGCGTCCTTGGCGTCTTGGCGGCTAAATCGGTTTCGTTCTCCCTGCTATGGGGCACACATGGATTTTCGGTTGCCGGAGTTGGGTGAGGGGATCGCCGACGCCACCGTCGTCAACGTCGCGGTCACGCCGGGGCAGGCGGTCAACGCCGGGGACACGCTCATCGAGGTGGAGACGGACAAGGCCGCCATGCCGATCCAAGCGACCGGGGCCGGCACCGTCACCGAGATCAAGGTCAAGCCGGGCGACAAGGTAAAGGTCGGGGCCGTCATCGCCATTCTTGGCGGCAGTTCCGCGGCTCCCGCCAAGTCTGCTGACGCTCCGAAGGCCGCCGCGGCCAATTCTTCTCCCCCCCTGCCAGGGGGGGGCCGGGGGGGGGCGAACCCACCAGTCGCTGCCGCCCCCGCCGCCGACTTCCAACAGAAACTGCCGAACCTCGGCGAAGGCATCGAGGCCGGGACGGTCGTGTCCTTGAACGTGAAGGCCGGCGATGCCGTCACCAAGGGGCAAGAGATCCTGACCGTTGAGACGGACAAGGCGTCCATGCCCGTGCCGTCTGAGGTCGATGGAACCGTCAAAGAACTCAAGGTGAAACCGGGGGACAAAGTCGCCATCGGCCAACTGCTCGCGGTGATCGCCGCGACCAGCGGCGGCGAAGCGAAGGCCCCGACTCAGCCCGCGGCCGGTTCTTCTCCCCCCCTGCCAGGGGGGGGCCGGGGGGGGGCGAACCCGCCGACCGTTCAACCCAAAGTCACGGCCGAGAACGGGACGCCCGGCGTTTTGACCACGACCGGCTTGGTCCCCGCCGGGCCGGCCACGCGGCAATACGCCCGCGAACACGCCGTCTCGCTCGGCGAAGTGCCGGGGACGGCCCGCGGCGGCCGCGTCACCGTGGACGACGTGAAGACCCACATCCGCAAGCGCATGCAGTCGAGCGGGGGCGGCGGCGGAGTTTCGGCCCCGCCGATGCCGGACTTCAGCAAGTTCGGGCCGATTGAGAAGAAGCCGCTCAGCAACTTACGCAAGAAGATCGCCGAGAACCTGACGGTCGCCGCGACGGTGATCCCGGCCGTCACGCAGTTCGACCTCGCGGACATCACCGACCTCGAAGCCGGCCGCAAGCGCATCACGGAGAACCTGCCCAAGGGGTCGCCCAAGGTCACGATGACGGTGCTGGCCATCAAGGCCATCGTCGCCGCCCTCAAGGAGTTCCCGAGCTTCAACGGGGCCTTCGACCTCGCCAACAACGAGATTGTCCTCAAGGGCTACTACCACGTCGGCATCGCCGTGGACACCGAGCGCGGCCTCGTGGTCCCCGTGATCCGCGACGCGGACAAGAAGAGCATCCGCGACCTGGCCCACGAGGTCGCCAGTCTGGCCGAAAAGGCCCGCGGCGGCAAGCTGACGATTGACGAGATGCGCGGCGGGTCGTTCACGATCACCAACCTCGGCGGCATCGGCGGGACGGCCTTCTGCCCGATCATCAACTACCCGGAAGTCGCCATCCTCGGCCTGTCGCGATCGGCGATCCAGCCCGCGTACCGCGACGGCCAATTCGTCCCCCGCCTGATGATGCCCCTGAGCCTCACGTATGACCACCGCATCATCGACGGCGCCGACGGCGCCCGCTTCACCACCCGACTGGTCCAACTGTTCAGCGACCCGATCCGGCTGCTGATGGAAAGCTGAAAACAAATACGTTTCACGCAAAGCTCGCAAAGAGGCAAAGCTCGCAAAGGGCCGATGAAAAAGATAATTGTCGCCGACCCGGAGAGTGCTTGAACGACATTTCTAAACCTCTTTGCGAGCGTTGCCTCTTTGCGAGCGTTGCGTGAAACTCTTCTCTTCTGCTGGGCCTTCTCTTCTGGGATACCGATGAGCGAAATCACCAAGGAAACGCAGCTTCTCATCATCGGCGGCGGGCCGGGCGGGTACCCGGCGGCGCTGCACGCGGCGGACCACGGGCTGAAGGTCACGCTCGTCGATTCGGACCCGCGGCTCGGCGGCGTGTGCCTCAACCGCGGGTGCATCCCGTCCAAGGCGTTGCTGCACTTGGCCCGAGTCATTGAAGAAGCCAAGGAGTCGGCCGCCCACGGCATCTCCTTCGGCGAGCCGAAGATCGACTTGGCCAAGCTTCAGAACTTCGTGCAGCAACAAGTCGTCGGCAAGCTCACCGGCGGCATCGCCATGCTGTGCAAGGGCCGCGGCGTCGAGGCCCTCTCCGGCACCAAGGCTACCTTCACCGGGCCGAACACCGTGAAGCTCGAAGGGGCCAACACCGGCACGATTAAGTTCGAACACGCCATCATCGCCACCGGCAGCCTGCCGGCGATGCCGAAGGCGTTCGCCCTCGGCGACCCGCGCGTCATGGACTCGACCGGCGCCCTGCTGTTGCCGGACCTGCCCAAGAAGTTCCTCGTCATCGGCGGCGGGTACATCGGCCTCGAAATCGGCACCGTGTACGCCGCCCTCGGGTCGCAAGTCACGGTGGTCGAGTTCACGGACGGCCTGCTCCCCACGGCCGACCGCGACTTGGTGAAGCCGCTCGAAGACCGGCTGCGCAAGCGGTTCGAGGCGATCTACCTCAACACGAAAGTCGCGTCCCTCAAGCCGACGCCCAAGGGCATCGTCGCCGCGCTGGAAGGCAAGGACGTGCCGGCCGAAGTGACGTTCGACCGCGTGTTGGTTTCCGTCGGCCGCCGGCCCAACAGCGCCGGGATGGGCTTGGAAGCCGCCGGGGTGGAGATGAACGAGCGCGGCCACATCAAGATCGACAAGCAGCGCCGGACGAACGTGCCGCACATCCTGGCCATCGGCGACGTGGCCGAGGAGCCGGGCCTAGCCCACAAGGCGACCGCCGAGGCCAAGACCGCCGTGGAGACGATCCTAGGCCAGCCGGCCGCGTTCGAGCCGCGCGCGATTCCGGCCGTCGTGTTCACCGACCCGGAAATCGCCTGGGCCGGCCTCACGGAGCGGGAGGCTCAGGAGAAGAACATCCGCTACGAGAAGATGACGTTCCCGTGGGCCGCCTCCGGCCGGGCCGTCGCCCTCGCCCGCACCGAAGGCCTGACGAAGTTGCTAATCGACCCCGCGACGCAGCGGGTGTTGGGCGTCGGCATCGTCGGCATCGGCGCCGGCGAGATGATCTCCGAAGGCGTTCTCGCTGTCGAGATGGGCGCCGTCGCCCGCGACGTGGCCGACAGCATCCACCCGCACCCGACGCTCTCCGAGACGATCATGGAAGGCGCCGAGATGGCCTTGGGCGGCGCGACGCACATGGCGAAGCCGAAGAAGCGGTGAGGCCAATCGGGGCCGTTCGGGCGGGAAGAACGGGCGGGCAGCCGGTCTTTCGGCCTGAAGGGCCGATGAACACAGCCCAGCCCGCAAGGGCTGGGAACAGGTTCCATAAAGGGTTTTCGGTCTGAAGGACCGTCCGGGTCTCACGGGCGATGTCGTCCGCCCACCGCCGGCCCTGACGGGACCGGCCGCCCATAATCGGTCCTTCAGACCGAGGTCGTTTGATGGCCCGATACCCAGCCCTTGCGGGCTGGGCTGTGTTAAGCGGCCTTTCAGGCCGAAATACCAACAACGTCCCCCTGACAGGCCAACCCCCGACTGGGCGCCCCGCTGCACCCGGCCGGCAGGCCGGCACTTCACGTTCGTGTTGAACTGACAGGCCAACCCCCGACTGGGCGCCCCGCTGCACACCCCTCGGAACATACCCGCACAACCCATTTTCTTTGGCGGCGAATCCCCGTGGATTGGCCGATCTCGCCGTTTGGCACGCCCCGTGCATCTGTTCCCGCACCGCCCGATGAAAACCCATCGGGTATCCAACCAACCAGCGACGCGACATTCCCGGTTGCGTTTGTATGAAGGAGCCTTGAGATGGAAGACATCAAAGATCGCGTGAAGACTGGGATCGACGCCGCCAGCGGCCAAGCCAAGCAAGCCGTGAACGCCGGGGCCGACAAGGCCAAGCAGGCCACGGACGCCGCCGCCGACAAGGCCAAGCAGGCCGCCGACGGGGCCAAGCAGGGCGGCAACGGCATCATGGACACCGTCCGCGAAGGCGTCCAGTCGGCGGTCAGCGCCGTCTCCGACGCTGTCTCCGGGGGCACCGGCCCGGCCTACGACAAGGCCAAGAGCCTCGTCCATGACGCCCGCGACATGGCCGCCAAGACCGGCGACCGTATCCAACAGTACGCCTCGGACGCCTACGGCTTCTCGGCCGAACACGTGTCCGACTTCGGCAAGGAAATCACCAACGTCGTCAAGAAGCACCCGGTCCCGGCCCTCTTGGTCGGCTTCGGCTTGGGCCTCCTGATCGGCCGGACCATGTCCGGCCGGGCGTAACAGACTAGCCGGAAACACTCTCGGGGCCGTATGACACCATCGACTTACACCTAGATTTGCCCCGAGGTTGTGGCCTCGGTGTCCCTCACCGGGCACCGGGGCTTTTTTCGTTTCTACCGCGGGCCGTCACGATGGTTCCGGTGACAGGCGGCGCAGGTGTCGCCGAGTTGCCGGAATAGCGGTTCACGGTCGGCCGGCCCCTTCTTCCCGCGCAAGTCGTCTTCCAGTTTCCCGGCCAACTCTTCGCTGGCCGCCAGCAGTCGCCGGAACTCGGCCGAGCGCGTCGTCACCGTCGGCAAGCGGCCCGCTTCCCGGAAATGCTCCCGCAACTGCAAGACCTCGTGGGCGGGGTCCAAGTCCGCGTGGCCCTTGGGCGTCGCCCACCCGGCGGCCCGGATCAATTTCACATGGTCCCACCGTTCGTCGATGGCCACCATCGCCGTCACCAAGCCGCTCACCGGGGCGACCGCCGGCGGCAACTCCCCGCCGGCCTTCACGGCTTCGTCGGCCGTCATGTTCTCCACGTCGTGGTACAGGCCCGCGTATTTCGGGTCCGTCCCGGCCATCTTCAATACGGCGAGAGCCTGCGCCGCGCTGCACCGCCCGTCCAAGCAGCGCAGCCCCGCGACGGCCGCCGCCGGCCCGCGGTGCATGCCGTGATGACAGTGGACGTACACTGGCCCGTCGCGCCCGGCCGTCGCCAACACGCGGGCCAACCGCTTGGCGGTCTCAGAAGGAATGCCGTCGTACCCGACCGGCAAGTGAGCGTAGCGCAGCCCGAATTTCTTAGCCGTCGCTACGTCCGGCGCCGCCCCGTCCACGGAGACGACGGTGGTGACGCCCAAGTCGCGCAGCGACTGGAAGCCCGCGTCGCCGTCCGGTGATGAACCGGAGTAAAGCGTGTCGGTCAGACGGATGACGTTGTGCAGGCCGGGCCGGTTGCCGACCATGACGGGGTCGAGGGGCGGGGCGATATCCGCGGGTGGCGGGGCGGGGGCGGTACAGCCGGCCAGACAGACGAGTAACAAGTGGCGAGCCGCTGGGAGACATCGCATGGAACAACGTCCGGATGGTCGGTGACTGGCAATCCATGCCTGAACAATGGCGGCCATATACTGTGAATGCACGCGGTCATGTGCCGGACGGCTCGTCCGCAGGTTCAAAGGACAGGCCATGCGGCAACAAGACCTTTTTTCGACGGCGGCCCACGCCGCGGTGATCACCCTGCTCGAAAAATCACTTCATGTACATGCCGCGGGGGAGGCCGTCCGGCGACGAGCCGTCGGCGATTGGCTCCGACAGCGTGGCGACATTTTGGTTCAACAATTTGTGTCGGCCGGCCGGACCGGGCAAATTACCACTCAAGTGGACGTTGATCCCGTGACCAGCATTTATGTCACGGTTGAAGAGGTTCAATCGCTCGGTGGGGAATCGGCTTTAAGACGGTGGGTCCGCCGGTTGCGGGGCATTCGGACACGGCGGTTTCTGGTCAAATTCCTCAAGGTCAAATCCGCCACCAAGTCCGTCAACGTGGTCTCATCGTGACGGGGAACGGCCCAAATTCGATGAACTCTTCCGGCCGGGCCAAAATACGGTCCATCTCTTCCCATTCGGGGCTGCCCGGTTCGACGGACGTGATGACGTCCGGCGGCGCAATGATCGTCACCAGTTGTTTGCCGCCCGACTTGCCGCTCGGGTTGAGGTCAACAATGGTGGATGTCATCCGAAAGGCAATGCGGCTTAGAAGGGACCGTAGAGTGGCCTGCTCCTCGGCGGACAAAAAATCCAAGTTTGAAACGCCTCGCGCCTGCCCGTCTGTGGCCGTAGGCTCCAATGTTGAATTCGCGCCGGCCATTTTCAGTCCCCCGTCTCTCGCCAGTTTCCGCCCCGTCGATTATACCACTTTCCCATGCGACACGTCCCCCGCCCCGCGGTATACTCACCCCCGCCAATCGCCCCGAAGGATCCCTCCCATGACACGCGCGTGGTTCCCCGTGATGCTGAGTCTGTTCTCCCTGTTCGCGGGCCGGGCCGGGGCGGCTTACCCGGAGGCCAAGGACTTGCCATCCCGCCCCGAGTTGCCGGACCCGCTGGTGATGCTCGACGGCTCCAAGGTCGCCGCCAAGGAAGACTGGGCGGCCAAGCGGCGGCCCGAACTCAAAGCGCTGTTCCAGCACTACATGTACGGGACCATCCCGCCCGTCATGAAGTTCCAAGTGAAGCCGTTGCACAAGGACGCCCAAGCCCTCGGCGGCAAGGCGACCGTGGAGGAAGTCGGCCTCGACTTCGGCTTCCCCGACCATTTGCTGAAGGTTCTCATCATCACCCCGAACGGCCGCACGGAGCCGGCCGGGTGCTTCGTCGGCCCGAACTTCGGCGGCAACCAGTCCGTGCTGGCCGACCCCAAGATCGCTTTGCCGGCCGTGTGGATGTACCCGAACCGTAAAGGCATCAAGGACAACAAGGCCACGGAGGAGAGTCGCGGCAACGAGAAGGACGTGTGGAACGCGGAGGCCATCATCGACCGCGGCTACGCCCTCGCCACGTTCTACAACGGCGACATCGACCCCGACCGGGCTGACGTGCGCGGCGGCATCCGGCCGCACCTGCCGAAAGACCTCGACACGACGAGCATCGCCTGCTGGGCGTGGGGCATCCACCGTGTCGTCGATCACCTGTTGACGATGAAGGAAATCGACCCGAAGAAGATCGTGTGCGTCGGCCACTCGCGCCTCGGTAAGACGGCCCTCTTGGCGGCCGCGTTCGACGAGCGCATCGCCGCCGCCATCCCGCACCAGGCCGGGTGCGGCGGGACGGCCCCGAGCCGCGGCAAGACTGGGGAGAGCGTGACGCGCATCAACGCCAGTTTCCCGCACTGGTTCAACGCCCAGTTCAAGACGTTCGGCGCCGACCCGACGAAACTGCCGTTCGACCAGAACGGCCTCGTCGCCCTCTGCGCCCCGCGGCCCGTCCTGTTCTCGAACGCCGTCCAAGACACGTGGGCCAACCCCGCCGGCCAGTTCGAAGTGCTGAAAGCCGCCGACGGCGTGTACAAGTTCCTCGGCGTGGACGGCCTCGGCGCCGCCGAACCGGCGCCGATGGGGACGCTCCTGAACAGCCGCCTGGCTTACTTCGTCCGGGCGGGGAACCACTCGATGACCCGCGAGGACTGGGGGGCGTTTCTGGACTTCGCGGACAAGCAGGTGGGGAAGTGATTTGATCCAATAACGGTGCTGAACCAATTCCTGCTTGCCACGAAGCGACCGTCCGAAGGAGTCAAAACTTAATGGAAGAGCATTCGCTCCCACCAATAGACGACGAATTGGTTGATCGGCTCCTGGCCCGCCCGGAGTCGATGACATTCGAGTGCAAGAGGACCGGCAAAGTTGATCGATTATTGGAATCCGTCGTCGCCTTTGCAAATACCGAAGGCGGCTTACTCATCCTTGGATTCGAAGATCCGGATCGGGCCACCGGGCGGGACCGCGTGTACGGCATCCAAGATCACCCGATGAATTGGGACGAACTTCAACGAAAGCTGCGGTCGCGGATCACCGAACCGGATCGGTTGCCTTGGACTCACCAAGAGATCGGCTGTACGCTCCGGGACGGCGGACCGGGGTCGATTATTCTGCTGAAGATCGTCAAGAGCAGCCGTGTCCACAGCATCGTCGATGACGGGACATTTACGCGGCTGTCGAAGGGCAACAAGCACCTGACGGCGACCGAGATCAACGACCTTTGCCACTCGCGGGGCGTCATTTCCGCCGAATCGCGAACCGAGGAAGTCGATTTCGAATTGCTCGACACCGATCTTTGGCGGGCATACGCCGCCAAGCGTCGGCTCACGCGCCCGATCGACCAAGCCCTCTTTCATATTGGCCTCGCCAAGAAGGATGCGGCCGGGCACCTGCGGCCCACCCGGGCGGCCGTCCTCTTGTTCGCGGACGAGCCGTCCGGGGTGTTGGCCGGCAAGACGGCGGTTCGCATTTTCCACTACCGCGGAACCCACGTTTCGACGGATCCCAATACCAATCTCGTGCGACCGCCGACGACCGTCGGTGGCCCGTTGGTGCGGCAAATTGTGGACACCCGGCAGGCCGTGATCGGGGAACTCGCCGGCCGCGTCCAGTTCGGGCCGCTGGGGTTCGAGATCGTTCAGAAATACCCGCTGCGCGTCATCGCGGAGGCCATCACGAACGCGGTCATCCACCGCGACTACCGGCTCGCGTCGGACGTTATCATCCGCATTTTTGCCGACCGAATCGAGGTGGAAACTCCCGGCCTGCTGATCGGCCCCGTGACTGTCGGCAACATCGGCCGCGTCGGCGCCCACAGCCGCAATCCCCTGATCATCCAACACCTGCGGGAGTTCCCGAATCCACCCAACCTCGACGCCGGCGAAGGCGTCCGGATGATGTTCGGGACGATGCGGGAGTCTGGCTTGTACCCGCCGACTTACTTGACGCGCCCCCGGATCGAGCGGGAAGCCGTCCTGACAGTGCTCCGGAATCAAAACCGGCCGTCGGTCTGGGAACAAGTTGTTGATTACATCGAACATAACGGTGACATCGGGAACGCGGAACTGCGCCAACTGCTGGAGACCACCGATACCCTTGGCGCGTCCAAGAAACTCAAGGCGTGGGTGTCGCAGGGGCTGCTTTTCGTCGTTAACCCGGAAGCCGGCCGCAATGTTCGCCGTTACACGTTGCCCGAGCAAGGCTTTGACGATGATTTCTTTTCCAACCGCGGTGGAAAAGCAGAATAATGAAAATCGCAAACGATTACTTAGTAACGACTTGTGATTTTACTTCTTATCCACCCACTGGCGAAGGTCGGGTTTTGCGGAATAAATGGACTTCGCGGACAAGCAGTTGGGGAAGTGATGGCCGACCGCTGGCGTTGCGGCCCGGCGCGGTGTCGTGTAATTTGAATTTGTTGTTCCGCATCATCCCAGGAGGCTGCCGATGTCCGTGGAAGCCCAGCCGCTGACCGAAAAGCAAGTCGAGCTGGACGTGGCCCGCGGGATGCCCGACTCGGCCACCCTTGAAGAGATCAGCGAAGAGATGGCCATCTTGGCGGCGATACGAGAAAGCCAAGCCGCCGCCGGCCAACTTATCAGCCATGAGGAAGTGAAGCGGAGGCTGGCCGCGTGGATTTTCAAGGCGGTTGAACCGGACGTGCCCGTGATTATGGAAAAGACTAGGGAGAATGAGGATGGCTCGATCAGCCAATGAACAGAAAGCCCAAGCCGCTTGGGACCGTATTGAGGCACTCGGGGGCCACGGCGTCTGGGACGCAGACTTCGTCATCGCCGTGTTGGCGAACACCGGGGTCACGGATGCCGATCTTGCGTTGTTCCGGGATTTTCCGCATGTCCAAACCCTCGACTTGAGCCACACGTCCATCGGGGACGCGGGGCTAACCCATTTGGCCGGTTTGCCGGCGCTTGAAGAACTGATCCTCATCGAAACGAAAATCAGCCGGTCAGCCATTAAGAATTTCCAAGTCGCCCATCCGGGCGTGACAATCACGACCCAGCCGCCCCCAAAAGGAACGATCAATCCATTCACGGGCAAGCCAATCTGAGCATCACCTGAGCGGATGCCGGGTGATGCGATTGACACCTTTTTGGTGAGCCGAGGGCCGTCAGGCCCCGGGTGATGCGCTCAA
>JAYUGD010000264.1:0-6091 GCA_043767785.1 Zavarzinella sp.
CGGCAACCGGCGTGGCAACGGTTACAACCTGTCGCTGGTTGCGGGTGAAAACGATGTCCTCCATGCGTTGAACGCCACTGGTGGCCCGCCGGGCTTGGACGCGAAAAACGAGATCGTCGTATTGCGGAACGTGAAGGGCAAAGCGTTCGAGCCGAGCGTTGTTCTCGACGGGGTCGCCCGCAAGCAACTCATCATGAACGGTGATGTCGTCGCCATCCGCATCCCGCTCCGCATTTACCCGGAGCAGGCGTTGTCGATCAAAGAAGAAGACATCATCCTGAAGGAAGGCGACATCGTCTTCATCGAGGCCCGCGACACCGAGGTGTACTACACCAGCGGCCTCATTGGTGGCGGCCAATACCCGTTGCCACGCGACTATGACTTAAACGTGATCCAGGCCATCGCCCAAGTTCGCGGCCCGTTGTTGAACGGCGGGTTCAGCCAAAACGCCTTCGTCGCCAACTCCGTCGGCACCGGGGTCGGCACACCCAGCCCGAGCCTCGTGACCGTGCTGCGACAACTGCCCAACGGCAAACAAATTCCGATCCGCGTTGATGTGAATCGCGCCTTCATCGACCCCCGCGAACGCATCCTAATCCTACCCGGCGACATCGTCGTGATGCAGGAACGCCCCGAAGAATCCATCGGTCGCTACCTCAGCCAAACGTTCCGCGTCAGCAGCACGTTCGACGTGATCCGCAGCCCAAGCCTAAACTCAATCGGCACCTCAACGAACCCGTAACGACGACGGTGTCAAGCACGCAGCAAGCCGTGGGATTTCCCACGGCTTGCTGCCATTTAATAGAGGTGCTGGGCCAATACTCTTGCTAACATGGGCACGGAGGATCATCGCCCATGACTGAAGAAGCCCTTTTTCAACTCGCCTTGAACACCCCAGTAGCCGAACGCCCCGCGTTGCTCGACCACGAGTGCGCGGGCAACCCGGCGCTGCGCGCGCGGGTCGAAGCGCGGCTAGCGGCGGACGCCCGGACAACGCCGTACATCGGCTCGCAAACCGACGAGTACTACGACGAAACGCGCACGTATCGGGCGGCTGGCCAACCGGGGCCAGTTGGCCAGCCGCCCGCGAACGACACCGCCGGCGCCATCTTGGCGGGCAAGTACACGCTGGTCGAAGCCGTCGGCGAGGGCGGCATGGGGAGCGTGTGGATGGCGCGGCAGTCCGAGCCGGTGAAGCGGACGGTCGCGGTGAAGCTCATCAAGCGGGGGATGGACTCGCGGAACGTGCTGGCCCGGTTCGACGCGGAACGGCAGGCGCTCGCCATGATGGACCACCCGAACATCGCCAAGGTGTTCGACGGCGGGCTAACGCCGGACGGCCGCCCGTTCTTCGTCATGGAGCTGGTCCAGGGCGTCCCGATCACGGAATTTTGCGACGCCCGTAAGCTCACCCCGCACCAGCGGCTCGAACTGTTCGTCCCGGTCTGCGAGGCGATCCAGCACGCGCACCAGAAGGGGATCATCCACCGCGACATCAAGCCCAGCAACGTTCTCGTCGCGTTGTACGACGACCGCCCGATCCCGAAAGTGATCGACTTCGGCATCGCCAAGGCGACCGGCACGCAACTCACGGAGCAGACCATCGACACCGGCGTGGGCGGGGTGGTGGGGACGCCGCAATACATGAGTCCGGAACAGGCGACGTTCAACAACCTCGACGTGGACACGCGGTCGGACGTGTATTCGCTGGGGGTGCTGCTGTACGAGCTGTTAGCCGGCAGCCCGCCGTTCAGTTCCAAGGAGTTGAAGAAGGCCGGGTTAATGGAAGTGCTTCGGGTCGTCCGGGAAGAAGACCCGCCGCGCCCGAGTACGAAGCTGAGTTCCGCCGACGCGCTACCGTCGATCTCCGCGAACCGGGGGATTGAACCGAAAAAGCTGATGGGACTCTTGCGGAACGAACTCGACTGGATCGCCATGAAAGCGTTGGAGAAGGACCGGACGCGGCGGTACGAGACTGCCAACGGGTTCGCGGCGGACGTCAAACGGTACTTATCCGGCGAACCCGTCCAGGCCCACCCGCCGAGCCGGGGCTACCGGCTGACGAAGTTCCTGCGGAAGAATCGCGGCCCGGTGGTCGCCGCCGGGCTGGTCGGCGTCGCGCTACTGGCGGGGATCGTCGGCACGACGGTGGGCTTGTTTGAAGCGCACCGACAAACGGAAATCGCGGACAACCGGCGGCAGGACGCCGAGACCGCGGCGACCGCCGAGAAGGCCGCCAGGGGCGCCGAAAAAACGGCGAAGGAAGAAGCGCAGGCCAGTTTGAAGAAGATGGAAAAGGGCGTCGAGATTCTCGGCTCGATTTTCAAGGGGTTGAACCCCGGCCGAGCGGAAGAAGAGGGGAAGGCGTTGCCCGAACTCCTCGGCGAACGGCTCGACCGGGCGACGAAGGAACTCGAAGGGGACGCCGTCGGCGACCCGGTCGCGGTCGCGCGGCTTCAAGTGATTCTGGGGGAATCGCAACTGGGGTTGGGCTTCCCGGAAAAGGCGATCGCCCTGTGCCTGAAGGCCCACGACACGCTCACCGCGAGCCTCGGCCCGAACCACCGCGACACGCTCTTGAGCGCGGCCCACCTCGCCGCCAGTTATCTGGACGCGGGCCAGTACAAGAAAGCACTTCCGGTGTACGAAGAGACGCTCGCGGCTATGAAGACCCACCTCGGCCCGGACGACCCGGACACCCTCAGCGTCATGAACAGCTTGGCCGACGGCTACCGGACGGCGAAGCTCGAAACGTCGGTCCCGTTGGCACTGGAGACGGTGAAGGCCATGAAGGCCAAGTACAGCCCCGACCACCCCGACGTGCTCCGCAGCGTCAACACCCTTGCCTTGTCTTACATGGAATCAGAACAGTTCACCAAGGCGTTGCCGTTGTTGGAAGAATTGCTGACGGCGACCAAGGCGAAGTTCAGCCCCGACCACCCCGAAACGTTAGGCGCGATGGGCAACCTCGCGTCGGCGTACAAGGCCCTCCGGCAGTACGATCAAGCGTTGCCGCTGTACGAAGAAACGCTCAAGGTCCGCAAAGCGAAGCTCGGTCCCGACCACCCCAAGACGCTGGAGTGCATGAACAACTTGGCAATGGGCTACCACGTCACCGGGCAACTCGACAAGGCGATGCCGCTGTACGAAGCAACGCTCACGGCGATCAAAGCCAAGTCCGGGCCGGACCACCCCAACACCCTCTCCTGCACGCACAACCTCGCCAAGGTGTACCTCGACGCCAAGAAGCCGGACGAGGCGGTGAAGCTCATCCAAACTTACGTCGCCGGGCAGCGAAAACAGCTCGGGGCTGAAAGTTCACCGTTCCCGTTCGTGCTCGCCGTAGTCGGCAACGATTTGCTAAACGCCCAACAATTTTCGGCGGCGGAGCCGTACATTCGTGAAAGCGTAGCCCTCCGCGAGAAGAACCAGCCGAACGCCTGGAACACGTTCAACTCGCACTCGATGTTAGGCGAGGTGCTACTCCGTCAACAGAAGTACGCGGAGGCCGAACCGCTCCTGCTGAAGGGCTACGAAGGGATGAAGCAACGTGAGAAAACGATCCCGCCCCAAGCGAGCACCCGCATCCCGAACGCCCTCGACCAACTCGTTGCGATTTACACCGCCACAAACAAACCGGACGAGGTTAAGAAGTGGCAAGCGGAACGGGTCAAGTACCCGGCGGCCAAACAACCGAGTTCGCCGGAGAAGAAGTGAACCCACGTTTACGGCAACCGGCGCCGCCAGTAGCCCGGTCGCCGCCGGCCATGAGCCACGGCAATGACCAGAACGCCCGTCGGCTCGATGACGTAGACCAGTTGGGGAATCGACGCAACCGACGGATGCGTGTGCCACGAAGGTGGGTCGCTGACCACCACCCCGAGATCGACCTCGACCGCCCGTACAATAAGCACCTGCCCGCGAAGTGACCCGCCCGCCGTGGTACAATGTGTGAAAACTTCCGAGGGGAACCCATGTCCTTTATGATCGTTCAAGACCCGCTTAACACGAAACTGGCAACGGCGGATGGGCCAATGGAAATTTACGCCCCGGACGGCCGGTTGCTCGGGTACTTTACGCCGGCCAGGCACCGCCAACTTCGGCTGGAACCCCCGGCGAACGAGGAGGAGCTGGCCCGCCGTGAAGCCGCCGGAAACGGGCGGGCGTTGGCCGACATTCTTCACGACCTGGAGAAACGGGCGTGAACTTCACCGTCGTCTGGCTCCCGGACGCGGAGGCGGAACTCACCGCGATCTGGCTTGCGTCGGGCCATCGGGCCGCCGTCACGAGAGCCGCTGCCGAACTGGACCGCCGGTTGGCGTCGAATGCGATCAATGAAGGCGAGTCCCGGCCGAACGACCGCCGCATCACGTTCGAGCCGCCACTTGCCGTGATCTTCCGCGTCGATTCTGGCGCAAAGACAGTCACCGTCAGTCAGGTATGGGAATTCCAGTAACGACCGCCCCGACCACAAGCACCCGCCCGCGAAGTGAACTCACGCTTACGGCAACCGGCGACGCCAGTATCCCGGTCGCCGCCGGCCATGAGCCACGGCAATGACCAGAACGCCAGTCGGCTCGATGACGTAGACCAGTTGGAAGGGGAATCGACGCAACCGACGGATGCGTGTACCACGAAGATGGGGCGACCCCAATCCAGGGTTCGCCGCGATACGAGTAATGGCGTCATTGAGGGCGGTTACGAAGCGGTTAGCCAAGTTGGCGCCACGTCTTGCGTAGAACCGACGAATTGACCGGACTTCGGCCTCAGCCAGTGTGTGGAAATCAACCGGAGTCGCCATCAGCATCTTTCCAGAGTCGCTTCCGGACCTCTTCCCACGGAATCGGCTTCTCTTTGCCAGACCGAACGTCTTCGATCCGGCGGGCAATCTCCTCGTCCCAGGCTTTCTCCACTTCTTCTGATGATTCAAGCTCAACACTGTCGAAGAGAATGGCGGCAATCTCGCCGCGTTCTTCCTCGGACAGCCGAAGAGCTTCCGCCAATACTGCTTCTGCTTGATGAGTCATCGTGAACCCTCCTGTCGCAGATTGTAACAGGTCCGTCAAAGTTCGGGCAACTCGGCCACCCAAACGATCGAAGTTGCGGAATAGGGTAGGATATTCAAGCACCCCCGGAGACCTAAATGAGTGCTTTGCCGAAACGGAAATTGACGATCGCTGAGTACCTCACGATCGAGCGGAAGGCCGAGTTCAAGAGTGAGTTCTTCAACGGCGAGATGTTCGCCATGTCGGGGGCTAGCCTGACCCACAACTTCATCAAGGAGAACTTGATAAATGAACTTGGCACTCGACTTAAAGGCGGGCCGTGCAGAACTGTGTCTAGCGACCAGCGTGTCAAAGTGGATTACACTGGGTTGTATACTTATCCGGACATACTCATTCTGTGCGGAAAGCCTGAGCTTGATACCGACGATTCGCACACGTTGCTGAACCCGACCGCCATTATTGAAGTGTTGTCGCCGTCCACGGAGAAGTACGACCGTGGGACGAAGTTCCGCAACTATCAGCAGATCCCTAGCCTGACCGAGTACCTGCTAGTGGCCCAAGACGAGGCGGTGTGCGAACGGTACGTCCGGTTGCCAGACGGTGCCTGGGCGTTGGTTTCGTTCGTCGGGCTGGCGGCCACTTTGGCGTTCACTTCGGTCCCGGTTCAAATCCCACTTGCCGACATCTATGCGGGTGTCACCTTCCCCAACGCGCTACCGCAATCGTGATCGCACCTACAGGTGAGTAGACAATCCCGTCAGGTGTTGATGCCATACACAAACCCTGTCCACGAAGTTTAAGCGTGCTCCAATTTCGGATTCCACTCGGCCTCACACCCAAGTTTAAGACCCTCCAACCGACCTTGATAATAACCTCCTGAAGTATCACGGCGTTGTCAGGTATAATGGCACAGTTCATTCCACGCGGAGGAGGTTGCCCGTGTCGCAGAAACTCTCTCGGGGGCAGGCGATTTTGTTGGGGTTGGTCGTGGCGTTTGTGGTCGGCTTGTCGGGGTTCGGGCTGGTGCGGATCGCGGCCAAACAGGGGCTGTGGGCGGAGACGTTTGAAGTGACCGTCGGCTTTGC
>JAYUGD010000265.1:0-6087 GCA_043767785.1 Zavarzinella sp.
ACACTCGTGACGTACAATGGCGGTGTCTCCACCATAGCGCGGCCCGCGAATCCTGTCGCCCCCGCCGGCCGATTTTTGCACAAGCTCTCCGCGTGCGGACCGGCTTCCCGCCCGAGACGACCGCTTCCCGTGGGGGGAAGCCGGTCCTCACGCGGAGCGTGAGGAGTACATTGGGGCGACCACCGGTGGCATCATTCTTGGCCGCGTGCCGTATAAAAGCGGGACTCCAACGGGACCGCCGGACGGTGGTTGGGAAAATGAGGCGCCCTTGGCCCGCCTTTGCCCATCCGGGCCGCCGTCCGTAAGGTGAACGGCATGACCTCTCACGCCTTCCAACGGTGCATTCTCCCCCAGTGCGGGGGGACGGCGGCCCTCGACGACACGACGTTCTTTTGCCCCACGTGCGGCAACCTGATGGACGTGGCCTACGACTGGGACAAGGCCCGGCCGCCCGCCGACCTGCGCGCGTTCGCCGGCAAGTGGTCCCGGCGCACGGAGCCGTTGGAGTTCAGCGGCGTGTGGCGGTTCCGCGAGTTGTTCCCGTTCGCCAAGGATTCGGACATCCTCACCATCGGCGAGGGGCAGACGCTCTGCCAGCGGTCGGACTACGTCGCCAAGTACGCCGGCATGAACCCCGGCGAAGTGTACCTGCAATACGAGGGAATGAACCCGTCCGGCAGCTTCAAGGACAACGGCATGACGGCCGCCTTCGCCCACGCCCGCATGGTCGGCGCCCGCCGGGCCGCGTGCGCCAGCACGGGCAACACCAGCGCGTCCCTCGCCATCTACTGCGCCGCCAGCGAGGCAATGCGGGCCATCATCTTCATCGGCTCGGGGAAGATTTCCTACGGCAAGCTGGCCCAAGCCCTCGACCACGGCGCCCTGACGGTGCAGATCGCCGGCGACTTCGACGACGCCCTCGCCCGCGTGCAACAGGTCAGCAAGAAGCTCGGCATCTACTTGGTGAACAGCATCAACCCCTTCCGGCTGGAGGGGCAGAAGACCATCATGTACCGCGTGATGGAGGCATTGAATTGGGAAGTCCCGGACTGGATTCTCGTCCCCGGCGGCAACCTCGGCAACTCGTCGGCCTTCGGCAAGGCGTTCACCGAACTGATGGAACTCGGCCTCATCAAGCGGTGCCCGCGCCTCGCCGTCATCAACGCCACCGGGGCCGACACCTTTTACCAACTCTACGAGCGGCAGAACCTGCGCTGGAACGGCGGCCGGTACGAGGGGACGCTGGTCGCGTCGTACATGCGCGGGCTGGACGCCTCCAATTCCCGCGCCGACACGATTGCCAGCGCCATCGAGATCAACCGCCCGGTGAACCTGCCCAAGGGCCTGCGCGCCTTGGAGAAGTGCGGCGGCGTCGTCCGCGAAGTGACCGACCAAGAGATCATGGACGCCAAGGCCAAGATCGCCGCCGGCGGCTTGGGCTGCGAACCGGCGTCGGCCGCCAGCGTCGCCGGCTTGAAGAAGCTGCGGGCCGAGGGGGTGATCGGGGCCGACGAGCGCGTCGTCTGCATCTTGACCGGGCACCAGTTGAAAGACCCGACGGCCACGGTCGCCTACCACTCGGCCGACCCGAAGACGTTTGAAGACGTGCTGGGCAAGCGCGGCGTGCGCCGGGCGAACTACGCCAACCGGGCCGTGCAGGTGCCGAACGACTTGGACGAAATCATCAAAGCCATCGACGTGTACGCATGAAAATCACCATCGCGATCAACGGGGCCTGCGGCCGCATGGGCCAACGGCTGGTGGCCCTCGCCCGCGAGGACTCCCAGCTCACGCTCGTCGCCGCCGTGGACAGCTTCCTGCACCCAAACATCGGCAAAGACGCCGGCGAACTGGCCGGCATCGGGAAGATCGGCGTCCCGGTCACGCCCGACCTGCCGCTGTCGGTCACGCCGGACGTGCTGATCGACTTCTCGACGCCGGAAGGCTCGATGCTGGCGCTCAAGACGTGCGAGGACCGCAAAATCCCCATCGTGATCGCCACCACGGGGCACACCGCCGAGGAGCGGGCGAAGATCGAGGCCGCCGCCCACCAGACGGCCGTGCTGTTCTCCCCGAGCATGAGCCTCGTCGTGAACCTGCTGTTCAAGCTGGTGCGGGACACCGGCCTCGCGTTGAAGGACAAGGACTTCGACGTGGAGATCATCGAACGGCACCACCGCTTCAAGAAGGACTCCCCGAGCGGGACGGCCATGCACTTCGCCAAGATCGTGCAAGACGCGATGCACCAGCCGACCCTGCTGCACGGCCGCGAAGGGATTATCGGCGAGCGACCCAACAACGAGATCGGCATGCACGCCGTCCGGGCTGGGGACAACGTGGGCGAACACACGATCATCTTCAGCGCCCTCGGCGAGACGATGGAACTCGTCCACAAGGGCTACAGCCGCGACAGCTACGCAAGGGGGGCGTTGTCGGCCGCCACGTTCCTCGCCAACAAGCCCGCCGGCCGCTACGGCATGGCCGACGTGCTGGGACTGTAACCCGCCATGATCGCCAACGCCCGTGTCGTGCTGGTCCGGCCCCACTACGCGGGGAACGTCGGCTCCGTCGCCCGCGTGATGAAGAACTTCGGGCTGACTTCTCTCACGCTCGTCGCCCCGTACGCCGATCACCTTTCCGACGAAGCCCGCCGGCTGGCGACGCACGGGGAATCACTTCTCACCGACGCAAGAATCGTTGACACGATGGCCGAGGCGGTCGCCGATTGCCAACTGGTGTTCGCCACGTCCGCGAACGTCGAGGGGCTGTACCGCGGCGGGCACTACGGCCGCCCGGACGAAGTGTTGCCCGCCTTCGCGGACTCGTTGGCGGCCGGGCCGAGCGCGCTCGTCTTCGGCCCCGAACCGCACGGGCTGGCCAACGCCGAGATCGCCCAGTGTCACGGGTTAATCCGCATCCTCACGGATCATGCGTTCACGTCGCTGAATCTGTCGATGGCCGTCGGCATCTGCCTCTACGAATTGCGCCGACAATTCGCGGACCGCTCGGAGCGGTTCCAGACGCCGCCGTCCCACAAGATCGCGAGCTACGCCGAGCAGGAAGAAATGTACCAACACCTGCGGCACGGGATGGAAGCCATCCACTACGTGTGGGGGTCGAAGGCCGACTTGCTGTTCCACGGCATCCGACAACTCATCGCCCGGTCGAACCCCACGCCCGTTGAAGTGCGTATGTTGCACGGCCTCGCCCGGCAAATGGAGTGGGTCGCCCGTCAATTGCCCCCGGGCGACGAGTAGCCTTGGTGTCGGATCACGTCGCCCCAGCGGGCCGTGATCGTGTCCCGCAACTCGGGGGACAGCGTCCACTTGTTCCGCTCGTAGTTGGCGTTCGCCGTCACGTACTCTTCCAGCCGCGGCCGGACGTTCTCGAAGTCCCCGAGCGAGAGTTCGCGGTACATTCGCTTCACTTCCCCCACCGGGTCGGCGACCAAGTCCTCGTAGCGCATCTCCGTGAGTTGGCCGGGCGGGATCAGGCCCTTGGTCGCCTCGTAGCGGGTGTGGAAGTGCCGGAAGTGGTCGAAGACGTACTCTTCCAGCCCACGATAGTGCGGCGTGTGCACGCCCTGCCCGTCGTACAGTTTCTTCCACAGGTTGACGGTGGACGAGAAGACCGTGTACGGGTCGCGCACCAAGTGAACGAACCGGGCCTTCGGGAACAACTTCAACAGCGTGGGAATGCGGCAGGTGTGCGGCGGGGACTTCAACACCAGCGGCTTGCGGTGCCGGAAATTGAGCATGCGCAGCCAGCCGACGAACAGCTTCTCCCACCGTTGGCGGTCCCGCTTCGGCAGGCCGTCCAAGTCGTAGGCAGCCTCATCGACCGGGCCGGCGTTCGGGAAGGCGATCCGCAAATATGGCGACGGCGCCCCGAGCAGGCACATGGCGAACTCGTCCTCCTGCGGGTGGTCCCAGCCCATCGCCATCTTGTCCATCGGCCGCGTCGTGGGCAGCATCCACGTCAGGTACTTGCGGACGTATTTGAGCGTCAGCAGCGGATTGCACGGGGCGAAGCACTCGGCCGTGCTGGCGTACGCGAACGTCGGGTCGAGGATCAGGTACTCGTGCAGCAGGGTCGTCCCGCACCGCCAGTGCCCGAGGATGAACACCGGGTCTTCGGGGAACGGCGTGGCCCGCATGCGCTCGCCGTAGACGTGGCCCTGCGCGTACCGCAGGAACATGTGCCCGGCCCCCGTCGCCGTCGACAGCAGGCCGACGTGGGCGTGCCGCCAACTGAACGCGAACCGCCCGCGGGCCATGAGTCGCAGCCAGGCGATCAAGTCGGCCCCGATCCACATGCGGGCGGCCCACTCCTTGTCCGGCGCTGTCACACGGTCTGTCGGTCTCGACACGCCTTCGCTCCCTTCCAATCGGACGGTTTAGCGGCCCCCGCGCGGTTGGGTAGGGCAAAAGCCGGGCCGCGGCCCGTTCGTGATGGCCGATCCCCGCGCCGGGCTTTAGAATCCCGGCATGTGAACCGGCTGGCGGCATTTTTTTTACGGGGACGGACCGCACATGGAACCGCAGGGCGACATCGCGTTGATCGGCTTGGCCGTCATGGGCCAGAACCTGATCCTGAACATGAACGACCACGGGTTCACCGTCGTCGCGTACAACCGCACCGTGTCCAAGGTGGACGAGTTCCTCGCCAAGGAGGCCAAGGGCACCAAGGTCATCGGCGCCCACGCCATCGCGGAGATGTGCCAAAAGCTCAAACGGCCCCGCCGCGTGATGATGCTCGTGAAGGCCGGCCAGCCGGTGGACGACTTCATCGCCCAAGTGGTCCCGCACTTGGAGAAGGGGGACATCGTCATCGACGGCGGCAACTCCCTGTTCCAAGACAGCGAACGCCGCCGTAAGGAACTGGAAGCCAAGGGCATGCTGTTCGTCGGCACCGGCGTCTCCGGCGGCGAGGAAGGCGCCCGGCACGGCCCGAGCATCATGCCCGGCGGTTCCCCGGCCGCGTGGGAACACGTGAAGGCGATCTTCCAGTCCGTCTCCGCGAAAGTCGAAGACGGCACGCCGTGCTGCGACTGGGTCGGCGAAGGCGGGGCCGGGCACTACGTGAAGATGGTGCACAACGGCATCGAGTACGGCGACATGCAGTTGATCGGCGAGGCGTACCACATCCTCAAGGCCGGGTTGGGCATGAGCGCGGACGAGATTCACGAAGTCTTCGCCGAGTGGAACAAGGGGGTCTTGGACAGCTACCTCGTCGAGATCACGCGGGACATCTTGGCGTTCAAGGACGCCGGCGCCCCGCTGGTGGACAAGATCCTCGACGCGGCCGGCCAGAAGGGGACCGGCAAGTGGACGGTGATCGACAGCATGGAGCACGGCATCCCGATCACGCTGATCGCCGAGGCCGTGTACGCCCGCTGCGTGTCGGCCCTCAAGAGCGAGCGCGTCGAGGCCGCCAAGATCCTCAAGGGGCCGGCCGAGGGCACGATCAAGGTGACGGACCGCAAGGCGTTCATCGCCGCCGTCCGCGACGCCCTGTACGCGTCGAAGATCGTCAGCTACGCCCAGGGGTACATGCTGATGGCGTCGGCCGCCAAGGCGTACAACTGGAAGCTGAACTACGGCGGCATCGCCCTCATGTGGCGCGGCGGTTGCATCATCCGCAGCCGCTTCTTGGGCAAGATCAAGGACGCCTACGACAGGAACCCGAACCTCATGAACCTGTTGCTCGACCCGTACTTCGTGCAACAGGTGAACGACGCCCAGACCGGCTGGCGCCAAGTGATCGCGGCGGCCGTGACGGCCGGCCTCCCGACCCCGGCGTTCAGCACCGCCCTCGCCTTCTTCGACGGCTACCGCACCGCCGACTTGCCGGCCAACCTGCTCCAAGCCCAACGGGACTACTTCGGCGCCCACACCTACGAGCGCGTGGACCAGCCGCGCGGCAAGTTCTTCCACACGAACTGGACCGGCCGCGGCGGCGACACGGCGAGCAGCACGTACAACGTGTGACCGAATCAACCGCCGTCAGGCGGTCCCGTTGGAGTCCCGCCATCTCCTGATTTCTCACGGCCGGTCTTGCAACGCCCATATTTATAGGCATTTTCGA
>JAYUGD010000266.1:0-2118 GCA_043767785.1 Zavarzinella sp.
GCCGGGGGGGGTCTGTCTTCCTCCCCCCCCTGCCAAGGGGGGGCCGGGGGGGGTCGGGTTTCAGAGGCGACTTACCCCACCGTCATCCTCCCGAGCTACGAAGACGTAAAGTCCGACAAATCGAAGTTCGTCGAGGCCACGCGCCTCATCCACCTGAACACGAACCCGTTCAACGCGGCCCGGTTGGTGCAGTTCCACGACCGGCAAGCCGTCGTCGTCAACCCGCCGGCCTTCCCGCTGTCGGCCGCCGAGATGGACGAGATCTTCGACCTGCCGTACACGCGGCGGGCGCACCAGAGCTACACGGAACCCGTCCCCGCGCACGAGATGATTAAGGACTCCGTGACCATCATGCGCGGCTGCTTCGGCGGCTGCACGTTTTGCAGCATCACGGCCCACCAGGGGCGCATCATCCAGTCGCGGTCGCCGGCGTCGGTGGTCAACGAAGTCCGCAAGATGACGGCCGACCCGGACTTCAAGGGCGTCATCAGCGACGTGGGCGGGGCGACCGCCAACATGTACCAGATGCGCTGCACCCGCCCGGACGTGGAGGCCAAGTGCAAGCGCCTCTCTTGCGTTCACCCCACGGTGTGCAAGTTACTGGGCACCGACCACGGCCCGGTCATCGACCTGATGAAGCGTGTCCGCGAGGAAGACGGCGTCCGCAAGGTGTTCGTCTCGTCCGGCATCCGCATGGACTTGGCGCAACTCTCCCCCGAGTACGTCCGCGAGCTGGCCGAGCACCACGTCGGCGGCCGCCTCAAAGTCGCCCCGGAACACACGGCCCCCGGCGTGCTGGCCCTGATGAAGAAGCCGAGCATCGACAACTTCGGCCTCTTCGCCAAGCAGTTCAAAGAAGCGTCCGCCGCTGCCGGCAAGCCGAAGCAATACCTGGTCCCCTACTTCATCGCCAGCCACCCCGGCAGCGGCCTCCCCGAGATGATCGACCTGGCCGTCTACCTCAAACGCAACGGCTACCGCCCCGACCAAGTGCAAGACTTCATCCCCGCCCCGTTCGACATCGCCACCTGCATGTGGTACACCGGCGTGGACCCGATGACGGGGAAGAAGGTGGCCATCGCCCCCAATCTCCGCGACCGCAAGTTGCAACGAGCCCTGATGCAGTTCTTCAAGCCGGACAACTGGTTCGAAGTCCGGGAAGCGCTGATCCAAGCCGGGCGTCAGGATTTGATCGGCAGCGGCTGCGACGCCCTCATCCCCGCCAACCCGCCGAAAGAGGCGTTGGAAGCCAAGCGCAAGAACGCGAATCAGGCATTAAGAAACGACCACTCCCACAGTGTCGCCAACCCGGCGGCCGGTGAGGAAGCGGGCGAACGGCCGGTGCCGCCGCAGGTGACGAACCGCGGCTACCGGCCGGGGCGGACGACGCAGCAGCGACGGAAGAAGTGACGAGGGAAATTCGTGTAACCGCGGCGTAGAGCCCTCGGAACGGAGCGGTAAAAGAGACTGATTAATGCGAAAGTTGTTGTTGCTATTCGCCGGCCTTGTTGCGGTCGTCGTCGGCCTGGCCTATTTCGTGTTCGTACGCGAGTCGGCCGACTTCGTGAAATTCAAACAGATCCGCGCCGGCATGTCCGTTGATGAGGTGCAAGGCCTCATGGGACAGGGCGCCCCGGTGGCGCAAGACCGCGTCCCGTCCGTCGTGCGCGCGGTCAACGATGCGGATGTCATCGCGTCTGAAGAGCGCGCCCGTCAAGAAGGGCGCTCCCCCTCGACCGTCCGCGACTACTCGATCCGGAATAAGCCCGTTGTCGAAGGGGACGCCATCTTGGAATGGATAAACGCCGAGACCCGCGAGCGAATTTTGGTGGCGTTCAAGGGCGGGAAAGTCTGCGAGACGTACTACCACAACCCGAATGATTTTTAGGTGAAGAGTACCGCCACGCTGGTCGCCCGGCCTTCTCTCTCCGGAGTAACTCTCCCTACGTCTTTGTGAGCCGCGACGTGGAGGCTTTGCGGAGAGGAGCGCGTTCCGCGGCCAACGGCTCCCCGTGAAGCGAAGGTCTTGTGAGCCGCGACGCGGAGGCTTTGCGGAGAGGAGCGCGTTCCGCGGCTGTCACCGAAGGCCGCGGCTTGCCGACACGGGAGACGCACTCC
>JAYUGD010000267.1:0-6077 GCA_043767785.1 Zavarzinella sp.
AGGTTGGGCGTCGCTTACGCTGCCGCCTCTGACGGATTGACACGGGCGCGACCGTCGCAATGGGTTCCGAGCCTCGCTCCGCTGCGCCAAGCCTCCGCGTCGCGGCTTCACGGCGACTGTTCGATCTGTTCGGCGTCGGCGGCATGTTTGGCTTTCAACGCGGCCAAACGAGCTTCCATCGGAGCGGTTGGCGTACTTGGCGACCACTCCGGCGGCGGCAACGGCGGCTCGGCGGCAATCGCCTCGTCCAACGCTCGCCGTTCCGGGCTGCGGTCGTCCGGCTGAATCACGGTAACATTTTGCGGTTTCATTTCTCTTGCTCCCCTAGCCCCAGTTTCGCCAACACCAAGTCTCGGATCGCCGTCATCGGCAACAGTCCCCCCGACGGCTTCGGCCCACTCCCCACCAGTAGCGGGCCGTCTTGCGGGTCGGCGGCGATCAAGCCGTGGCTTCCTCGGACGATGCTGGCGTCCAGCGGGACTACGTCGAAGATGGTGCGTAAGCCGAGTTTCTTCTGGGCCAACTTTCGCATCATGCGCAGCATCGGGAACGACAGCTTCGGGTCGAAGAACATCTCGGCCGGGTCGTAGCCCGGCTTGTGGTGGATGGCGACGGACCTCGCGTAGTCGGGGGCGTTGTCGTCGTCCAGCCAGAACGGGTAGGCGAACCACGCGGTGCGGTCGGCGAGCAGGATCAACTCGCCGGCTCGCGGGTGGTCGAGGCCGATCTCGGCCCGTTCGTCGCCCGCGTAGATTTTGGCCACGCCGGGGACGCCGGTCAGTAGGTCGCGGACGTGCTTCACATCTTTCGGGTCGCGGACGTAGACGTGGGCCACTTGATGATCGACGACGGCGAACGCCCGGCTCTGGAATGTCTCCAGTTGCTCGCCGAACGGGCCGTGCCGGACGGCCAGGTATCCCAAGTCCCGCAATACGCGGTTCAGGTACACGGGCAGGTTCACGTCGCAATGGCCGTACTCGCTGACGACCCACACGTCGGCCCCGGCGTTCTTGGCGGCGTCGAGCAGCGGGGCGCAGGCGTCGTCGAGTTGCCGGACGAGCTTGCGCATGTCGCACGCGCCGGGGCCGTAGCGCTGCGGGTCGTAATCGAGGTGTGGCAAGTAGGCCATCGTCAGGTCGGGGCGTTCGAGTGTCACGGTCTCGGCGGCGGCGCGGGCGATCCAGCGCGTGCAGGGCAGGCCCGCCTTCGGCCCCCAGAACGTGTGGAACGGGAACTTGCCGATGCGGTCTTCGATGACGCGGGCGAAACTCTCGGGCGTGCCGCTGACGCCGAAGACCTTGTTGCCGTCCACGCCGTAGTGCGGCTTCGGCGTCAGGCTGAGGTCAACGTCGGCGCCCTGGTTGAACCACCAGAAGATCTTCGCGGACTTAAACTTCTTCCCGCGCTGGGCCGCCCGCCGCTTGGCGGTGGCGTAGAACGGCTCGGCCTCCAGCAGGTAATTGGACTGCTGCCAGAAGCGCACTTCGTTCGTGTCGCGATACAGCCAGCCGTTGCCGACGATGCCGTGCCGGTCCACGGGTTCGCCGGTCAGGATGGTGGCCTGCGCCGACATCGTGACGGCCGGCAACACGTCCCGCACGGGCGTGGCCCACCCGGCTTCCGCGAGGGCTTTCAGGCGCGGGGCGTGGTCGAGCAGGCGCGGCGTCAGACCGACGGCGTTGATGAGGACTAGCACGCTTCCTCCGTTTCACGATCCATCTGTACACCGTTCCCGGCTCCGGGGTATATTACGACCTCGATCTCCCACCCTTCCGAGGCGCACGGATGCGACTCTGCGAATTCGAGGACGACGGCGTCGCCGGCCTGGACCCGCTCACCCTCACCCGGCCGGCGTTCAGCCTGCTGTGCGGGGCTACCACGTTATTCCAGAAACACCGCCGGGCATTTCGGCCGAGCGCGACGGCCGCCCTAGTCCGGCCGTACCTCAGCCGCGTCACGTCCGCGGAACACCAACGCCTGACCGTGAACGTCTCCGATTGGCTACTCGAAGGGGCCGTCACGCTGGTGAACAGCCGGTGGCTGCCGCCGCGGAAGTTCGTGCCGCCGGCGAACCGCGAGATGTCCTGCGTGGCGCTGATCGGCGACGAGATCGCTTATGCCGTCCTGCAACCGCGGGACGTGGCCGACTGCACGCCGCACACGATCACCGAATGCTTGGCCGAGTGGAAGCGAACGCTGCCGACGCGGCCGGCCGGCGGCCGATTAGTCAGCCGGCCGTGGGACCTGGTTCAGTTCAACGCGGAGGAGTTGCACGCCGACGTTCTTGCTCACGCCGCACGACGACTTCGACGGCCGGCCGGGCACGCTCACGCTCGTCGGCTCCTCGGACCTCTTGCGCGTGGACCCGACGGCCCACATCGACCCGTTCGTCGTTGCGGACACCACCAACGGCCCGGTCGTCGTCTCGCGCGACGCCGTCGTGTCCTCGTTCACGCGCCTGGAAGGCCCGTGCTACATCGGCCCGCGGTCCGAGGTGTACCACGGCAACATCCGCGGCGGCACGTCCATCGGCCCGAACTGCCGAGTCGGCGGCGAGGTGAACGCCAGCGTCATTTTGGCGAACAGCAACAAGGCCCACGAGGGCTACCTCGGCCACAGTTACTTGGGCGAGTGGGTGAAACTCGGGGCCGGCACGCACGTCAGTGATTTGCGCAACGACCACGCCCCCATCGCCGTCCCGGTTGATGGCCAGACTATCCCCAGCGGCTTGCCGCGCGTCGGCCTCTTCGCCGGCGACCACGCGACCGCCGGCGTCGGCTGCCGCTTCAACGCCGGCTCCAACGTCGGCCCGTTCGCCCAACTGTTGCCGTGCGGGTCACTGTTGCCGAAACTGGTCCCGGCCTTCTGCGCCGTCGAACACGGCCGCCTCATGGACTGCCCGGACCCGGCCCCGCTCTTCGCCGCCGCTGCCCGCGCAACCGCCACGCGCGGCGACGACTTCACCGAATATCACCACGCCATGTACGCCGGCCTCTTCGACCGCACCGCCGGCCAGCGCCGCGTCACCGTCCACGAGGCCGAACTGCGGCGCCTGCGCCGGGCGTAATAGGCATGATCTGGTCAGAAAATCGACTGATTCTCGCCCAATTGTGAAGCCCTGCCAGCCACTCTGCCATTGCGCGCGACCGATTTGGTGAAATCGTGGCAAAGCGAGGTGTTTCGATTTGACCGGCCCGGAAGGGGATCGTATCTTGCTCGGTTTTTGAACAGCGGGAAGTATTCTCACAATCGCGAAAGAATTCTGTTGCGATTGGTTGACGGGCCATGTTATCTTCTTTCAACTCCCTTCGATGTGACAGCCAGACAGGACGCCCTCCCATGTCCTCTACCCCCCCCAGTTTAACTCGGCGCCGCGCCGGACGCTGCGCCTAGAACTATTGGAGGGCCGCGACGTGCCGACGGGCAGCAGTCTGCTTGTCAAAGCCTTCACCGACGCCAACGGCAACGGCGTGTGGGACGCCGGCGAGATTGGCGCCGCCGGCGTGACCGTTTCCTATTCCGACATGGCCGCCATGCCCGGCTTTGTCACCACCGGCTCCGACGGCTTGGCGTCCGCCGACTTGTCGGACGGCTTCTACAATTACGGCGCCACCGGCCCGGGCGCAGTGTCGCTCGGCGGCGGGTCATTCATCGTCAGTTCCGGGAGCGTCGAAAATATGTCGTTCGCCCTGAGCGGATCGGGGAGCGGAAGCGGATCGGGAAGCGGATCGGGGAGCGGGAGCGGCGGCGGAAGTGGGAGTGGATCGGGGAGCGGGAGCGGGAGCGGCGGCGGAAGCGGCGGCGGAAGCGGATCAGGAAGCGGCAGTTGGAACTCGCCGCCGGTGGCCAACTACGACAACTACGCGACCCACGCTCGCCCCGCCGGCGCACCGGCGACGGCGGCCAATCACATTCTCGGCAACGTCCTCGGCAACGACACGGACATCAACGGCGACGCCCTGACGGCCGCCTTGTCGGCCGGTCCGGCGCACGGCACACTCACGCTGAATTCGAACGGGTCGTTCGACTATCTGCCGGACGCCGGGTACGTCGGCATCGACACGTTCAATTACAAGGCCAACGACGGCCACGCCGACAGCAACACGTCGTGGGCGTGGCTGAACGTCACCAACGCCGCCCCGGCCGCGGCCTCCGACTCCTACACGACGCCGCGGAACACCGCCCTCGTCGTCCCGGCGAACGGCGTGCTGGGCAACGACACGGACGCCGACGGCGACGCGCTCGCGGCCGTCCTCGTCAGCGGGCCGGCGCACGGGACATTGGCCTTGGCCGGCAACGGCGCGTTCACGTACACGCCCGAGGCGAACTTCGTCGGGTGGGAGTGGTTCACGTACCGGCCGTCCGACGGCATGGCGTCGGGCGACGCCGTCTCCGTGTCGATCAACGTGACCCATGTGAACACGGCCCCGGTGGCGAGCAATGATTCCGCCACCGCGCACGCCCACCCGGCCAACATCTTGCCCGGCCCGCAACACTACGCGGCCGGCAACGTGTTGGGCAACGACACGGACGCCGACGGCGACGCGCTGACGGCATCGCTGCAAGCCGGCCCGGCGCACGGGACGGTGACGCTGGCCGCCAACGGGGCCTACGACTACATGCCGAACGCGGGCTACGTGGGCGACGACTCGTTCACCTACTCGGCGAGTGACGGCCAAGCAAGCAGCAACACGGCGACGGTCTCCATCCAAGTCGCCAACACGGCCCCCGTGGCGGCCGGCAATGCGTACTCGTTGCCGGAAGGGACGACGCTGACCGTCGCGGCCCCCGGCGTCTTGGGCAACGACAGCGACCCGGACGGGGACGCGATCACGGCCGTGATCGTGTCGGGAACGACGCACGGGGAACTGTCACTGGGAACGAACGGCTCCTTCACCTACACGCCGGCCGCCGGGTACAAGGGGTCGGATGCCTTCACCTACAAGGCGTCCGACGGCCTGACGACCGGGAACACCGTGACCGTGTCGCTGACGGTGCAGCACGTCAACCACGCGCCCGACGCGGTTGCCGACTCCGCGACAATGCACGGCCACCCGATTGGTTACGTCGGCCCGCAACGCAGCGTCACCGGCAACGTGCTGGCTAACGACACGGACCCGGACGGCGACGACTTGACGGCCGAATTGCTGACATGGCCACAGCACGGGGCCGTGACCTTGGATGAGAACGGGTCGTTCGAATACGTGCCGGACGACGGCTTCGTGGGGACGGACACGTTCGCTTACGCCGCTTCCGACGGCGATCTTAGCGACTCGGCCACCGTGACCATTCACGTGACGAACACGAATCCGACCGCGGCCGGCGACACGGCCACGGCCCACGCCCGGCCGGCCGGCGCCGAGGCGGAGGAGCGTCACCACGCGACCGGGGATGTCCTCGGGAACGACGCGGACGCCGACGGCGACCAACTGACGGCCGAACTGCTGACCGCGCCGCAGCACGGAACCGTGACCTTGGACGAGGACGGGGCGTTCGATTACTTGGCGGACGCCGGGTATGTGGGCGGCGACTCGTTCACCTACAAGGCCAACGACGGCCTCGGCAGCGGCGCCACGGCGACCGTGTCGCTCCAAGTCACGAACGTGGCCCCGGTGTCGGCGGCCGACATGTACGGCGTGGCGACGGACGCCGTCCTGGCGGTCCCGGCGCCGGGCGTCCTCGGCAACGACACCGACGCCGACGAGGACGACTTGACGGCCGCGGTCGTCGATGCGCCGGCCCACGGCGAGCTGTCGCTGAACGAGGACGGCTCGTTCACCTACACGCCCGACACGGGGTACGCCGGGCCGGATAACTTCTCCTATGAGGCCAGTGACGGCCTGACGGCCGGCAATCCGGTCGCCGTGACGCTGAACGTCAACGACGCCAACACCGCCCCGGTGGCGGCGAACGACGCGGCCGAAGCCCACGCCCGCGCGGCGGGCGTGCCGGCCGAGCCGCGGCACCACGCCGTCGGCGATGTCCTCGGCAACGACTCGGACGCCGACGGCGACCAACTGACGGCGGCCTTGGTGTCCGGCCCCGCGCACGGCTCGCTGGCCTTCGACGCCGACGGC
>JAYUGD010000268.1:0-2116 GCA_043767785.1 Zavarzinella sp.
AGCGATTTTTCGGACGTGGACGGCCAAGGCCGAATTCCCCTCGGCGAGTGGGTTCACGTCGCCCACACCTACGACCGCGAAGACGGCAAGATCTACATCAACGGCCGACTCGACGGCGCCGCCAAGCCGCTGCTGAACATCAAAACGCCGGCCCGGCTGTGGCTCGGCGGGTGGTATCACAACTACGATTTCGTCGGCGACATCGACGAGGTGCGGGTGTCCAAGGTCGCCCGGTCCGCCGATTGGGTGAAGCTGCAATTCGAAAACCAGAAGCCGTTGCAAACGCTGGTCGGCCCGGTGGTGCAAGCCGGCAATGAGTTCTCGGTCCCGGAAACGGAAGTGGCCGTGCCCGAGGGCAAGACCGTCACGTTCACGGCCAAGGCGGGCGGCGCTCAGAAGATTTACTGGACGGTCACGCGCGACGGCAAGGAAACGGTGGCCGCGACGGACCGGCTCTCGTTCACGTTCGCCGCGGGCCGGGTGGTCGGCGACCAGAAGGTCTTTGTTCAATTCAAGGCGATCTACGGCGACGGAGTGAAGACCAAAGACATCCCGGTGACCGTCCGGGAGGACATCCCGGAGCCGGCGTTCACCCTGCACGCGCCCGCCGAGTGGGACGGCCGGCAGCCCATCGAGGTCGTGCCGCGGATCAGCAATCTGGACGAGATGCGCGCCAAGGGCGCCGACAAGCTCACCTATGCGTGGACGGTTTCCGAAATCGCCGTCATCAAGGAAATCACGCCGGGCAAACTGACCCTGAAACGATCCCAGAACAGCGGGCAAATGACCGTTACCGTGGCGATCCACAACGGCGGGCGGGAGATCGTCCATTCCACGACGATCACCGTGAAAGAGCCGGCGACCGATGCGTGGGTGAACCGCATGCCGACGAAAGACGAGAAGCCCGTTGAAGGCCAGTTTTACGCCCGCGACAACAAGAACGACGGCACCTTGTTCTACAACGGCACCCTCCCGGAAGTCGCCGATTCCGTGTTCCTGAAACTCTTCGCGGACGGCAAGCTCGTCACCGCCCTGAGCCAGAAGCCGGGGGCCGATAAGTCTTACGCATTCACGGCGAAACTAAAGCCGGGCCTCGTCAAGTATTCGGTTGAATTCGGCGCCAAGACCGGCGACCGTGAGACCGTGCTGAACACCGTGGGCAATCTGGTCTGCGGCGACGCCTTTATCATCACCGGGCAATCCAACGCGGTGGCCACCGACTTCGGCAAGGAAGACCCGGCGTTCCGCAGCGAGTGGGTCCGCACGTTCGGCGGCATGTCGGGAAGCCCCAAAGGGGTGGCCGTATGGGGCAACGCGGTTCACCGGAGTCGGGATGCGGAGAAACTTCAGATCGGCTACTGGGGCATGGAGTTGGGCTGGCGGTTGGTCGAGGACAACAAGATTCCCGTCTTCTTGATCAACGGGGCCGTCGGCGGGACGCGCATCGACCAGCACCAGCGCAACCACGCCGACCCGGAGGACATGACGACGATTTACGGCCGCCTCCTCTGGCGGGTGCGGCAGGCGAAACTGGCCCACGGCATCCGCGGCGTCTTGTGGCACCAAGGGGAGAACGACCAAGGGGCCGACGGCCCCACCGGCGGCTACGGCTGGGAGACGTACCGCCAACTCTTCATCGACTTGGCGGCCGCGTGGAAGCAAGACTTCCCGAACGTCCAACATTACTACGTGTTCCAAATCTGGCCCAAATCGTGCGCGATGGGCGTCAACGGCTCGGACAACCGCCTGCGCGAAGTGCAGCGAAACCTGCCGACCGCGTTCTCCCGCCTAAGCCTCATGTCCACGCTGGGAATCGACCCGCCCGGCGGCTGCCACTTCCCCGCCGCCGGGTACGCGGAGTTCGCCCGCCTGATCGCCCCGCTCGTGGAGCGCGACCATTACGGGAAGGTTGCAATCACGTCGATCACCCCGCCGAACCTCAAGCGGGCGTCCTTCTCGGGCGACAAAAACGACGAGATCATGCTGGAGTTCGATCAGCCGGTGAAATGGGACGACACACTGACGGGGCAGTTCTCCCTCGACGGCGAGAAGGGCCGCGTCGTTTCCGGCCGGGGGGCCAATAGCCAAATCGTCCTGAAACTGGCGGCCGGGGCGA
>JAYUGD010000269.1:0-2115 GCA_043767785.1 Zavarzinella sp.
GCCAAGCAGTCCGCTCACTTGCTCGCGTTCCTTCAGGATCACGGCGGCGATCTCTTGCGGGATCGGGCCGTACACGCGCGCCATGTCGGCCGTCAGGCGGGCGGAGAGTTGCCGGCGGAACTCCTCTTTCACGGCGCTCCATCGCATCGGCAGCACGACGGCGATCAGCAGTTGCAGGAACACCAAGACGACGAGCGTGAGGGCGAACGGCAGCAGCAAGTCCACGAACGAGACGCGGTAGTCGGCCTCCATGAAGTACCGCCACAGCAGCAGGAGGAACGAACTCACGAACACCAACTCCGGCAGCACGTTGGCGAGGCCGGTGAGCAGCAGTTGCAGCGCCCGGCGCGGGCCGCGCGGCCGCGTAACTTGCTCCTCCACGATGGTCAGCGAGTCGATGATGCCGCGGTCGTGGCGGGCCTGCCACTCGTCGCGGTCGGTCGCCTTGAGCGTGCCGGCGAGCAGGGCGACCGGGAAGCGCTGGCGGTCGGCCTCCACCGTCAGCCGGTTGACGAGGGCGGTGGTCCGCTGGGTCAGGACTTTTTCGCCGGCGATGCGGGTGCATTCATGGGCGAAGGCAGCGAGGTTCCAGTTCGGCTGGGCGTCCGATTGCTGGCCGATCTTCGGCACGAACGAGATGCGGTCCCGCAGGGACGTGCCGGCGTAGCGGAGGCGCGTGGTCAGCTTCACGTACGCGGCCATCAGCCCGCGGTAACGCTGCTGGCCGCCGACGCGGAAGTGGTGTTCGATCTCGGCCGCGTACGGCTCGATGGTGTTCACCAAAATCGACGCCCACTCGTCCGCTTCGCTTTCCAGGAGGAGTTGCCACGCGGCCTCGGTCTTGCCGGCCTCGGCCGTCAGGTCCGGCGGCAGGGCGGTCGCCAGGCCGGCTTCGAGTTGTTGCAACAACTGGCCGACACCGCGGGCTTTCAACGCTTCGATTTCCAACCGGCTCAAGCCCTGTTCCAACCAGTCACGCAGGTCTTGGAATTGTTCCCCCTCAGGCAGGTCGGCCGGGCGGTTCCCCTCGCCGGCGTCGATCCACGCCTGGGCCATCGTGCGGAAGATCAGCGGGTTCTCGAAGCCTTCGGAGTGCAAGTCGCGCAACAAGTCCTCGTCCGGCCGCAGGCCGGTGGCGCCGGGGTGCAGGCAGCGGTCCCACTTGTTGAGGACGAACGCGAACGCCTTGCGCTGCCGCTGCTTTTTGAACAACTCCCAGCCGAGGTTGTCGTGGTACTTCTCCTGCGAGCCGACGTACAGCACCACGTCGGCGACCGGGAGCATGGCCAGCAGTTTGTCGCGGTTGGCGGTGTCGTTGCTGTCCAAGTCCGGCGTGTCCACGATGACCTTGTTCTTCAACTCCGGCCGGGCGTGCGGGGCCATCCGGCAGTGCCGCAGGGCCGGGTCGAGGCGGTCCGGCTTGATCGACTCGTGGTAATACACCACCGGGTCGCGGGTGGTTGGCCGCATGAACGACGCCTGAGCCACCGCCCCGTTGGCGAGGGCGTTCAGCAGGGACGACTTGCCGACGCCGGTGCCGCCCATCAGCATGACGACGAGCAGCGGTTGGTCCACGTCGATGGCGGCGGCCTGCCGGCGCACGTCGTCCAACATGCCTTGCAGACTCGCCTTGGCGATCAGCGGCAGCGGCTGGCGGTGCGGCCCCTCGAACCACGCCCGCACGTCCCGCTCCAGCGTGTGGAGCAGGGGGGAGAGGGTTCGCAGAAGCGGTTCGACCGGGGCAGGCGGGGTGTCGGTGGTCACGCGGTTTTCCCCACGATTAAGCCGCGAATCTTCTCCACCTGCACGGGGATACGCAAGACGGTGGCTTGGAGTTTCTCGTACGTCGATCCGCCGCTCACCGGCCAGTCGTCCAGCCACTTCCGCAATGGATCAATGATGACCGCACGCACCATGCGCAACTTCTGATGCCGGATCGCTCGGCGCTTCGACTCGACGTACTGCCACGCGAACACTTCGACGATTTGGTGGGCGAGCGAGAGGAAGACGACGACGTAAATGAGCGTCGGCCAGTTCAGCCCGCCGAGCCAGAAGGCGAGGCCGACGGCCGTGAGGTCGAGGAACAACTTGCCGACGCGCAGCACGGCCAGCGCC
>JAYUGD010000270.1:0-2110 GCA_043767785.1 Zavarzinella sp.
GGCGGTTTGAGACCAGACATTTGAAGCATAATCTTACCGAGACGATCACATGCTCCGTCCGTTGTTGGCACTCCTTGCCTTATCCGCCGCCGCTTACGCCCAAGAAAAACCGCTCACCCGCATTGCCTTCGGGTCGTGCGCGGACCAAGACCGGCCGTTGCCCATCTTCGACAAGATCGCCGACTTGAAGCCGGAACTGTACATCGCGCTCGGGGACAACATCTACGCGGACCTGAAGCCCGAGAAGGGGCTGACGGAGATGGAGTCCATGAAGGTGAAATACCAGAAATTGGCGGCCGTGCCGGGCTGGGCGAAACTCGTCAAGACGTGCCCCATGATGACCGTGTGGGACGACCACGACTACGGCAAGAACGACGCGGGCGTGGAGTACAAGCACAAGGACGAATCCCAGGCCATTTTCCTCGACTTCTTCAACGTCCCGAAGGACGACCCCCGCCGGTCTCAAAAAGGGGTCTACCACGCGAAGACGTTCGGCCCCGAGGGCAAGCGAGTGCAGGTGATTCTGCTCGACACCCGGTACTTCCGCAGCAAGTTGAAGAAAGCGGCGGCGCCATTGCCGGGGACGCGCGTCGTGCCGTACCTGCCGAACACGGACGCGGACGCCACGTTCCTCGGCGAGGAGCAGTGGAAATGGCTGGGAGCCAAATTGAAGGAACCGGCCGAGGTCCGGTTGCTCGGGTCGAGCATCCAAGTAGTGTCGGAAGACCACCCGTTCGAGAAGTGGACCAACATCCCGGCCGAGCGGGACCGACTGTACAAGGCGATCCGCGACGCCAACGCCGGTGGGGTGATCGTCCTCAGCGGGGACCGGCACTTAGCCGAGATTTCGATGGCCCCCAAGGCGGTCGGCTACCCGCTGTTCGACGTCACGTCCAGCGGCTTCAATCAGGGCTTTCAGGGTTGGCGACCTGTGCAGAAGAACACGCACTTAGTGGCCGCGATGCACCACGGCAATAACTTCGGCTGGGTCGCCATCGATTGGGCGGCCGCCGGGCCGAAGATTTCCCTGCAAGTCCGTGACGAGGAGGGGGAAATCGCCATCAAGGAGACCGTCCCGCTCAGCCAATTAAAGCCCGGCGCCGCGGTGGCCGAGTTGCCCGTGAAGCCGGGGGAGGGGGCGATTTCGCCGCGGGACGCGCTCAAGAAGAAGGGAGAAATGGTCGTGGTCGAAATGAAGGTGCAGGCGGCCGGGGCCTCGAAGTCGCGCATCTTCCTGAACTCTGAAAAGGACCGCAAGGACGACCTCAATTTCACCGTGGTCGTCAACGCCAAGGCGCTGACCGGCAAGCTGGAAAAGGCCACGAAGGAGACGTTCGCCAACAAGACGATCCGCGTGACCGGAACGGTCAGCGAGTTCAACGGCACACTCCAGATCGTGGTGGACGAGGAAAAACAGGTAGAAATACTGGAGTAATGGGGCAAGCCGGGCCGCCGCCAACGTCCTCCCCTTGTAGCCGTTTCATCTTTGAGCGATAATTCCGCCATCAGGACGGCTCGAACAGGACGGGGACCATGACGAGAATCTTGCTGGCAGCCGCCCTCACCGTGACGCTCGCCCCGGCTGCGTCCAACGCCCAGTTCTACGCCTACAACGTCCAGAATTCGCCGTTCGGCTCCTCGTACACGTACCGGGCGCAGGTCGGCCCGTACTCCTACGCGGTGCAAAACACCCCCTATGGCAGTTCGTTTGCCTACCGTGTCCAGAACGGTTCGTACTCGTACGCGGTCCAAGGGTTTCGCCCGAACCCGGCCGTCTTCCCGTATTGGGGGAACCCGTACTCCAACTTCGGGAACTACCCGTACCCAGTGACTCAATCGCCGCCCCAAGTGATCGTGCAGCAGCCGATCATCATTCAGCAGGTCGCCCCGGTCGCCCCGGTGAACAACGGGAACAACATCCCGGCGGGGAACATTCCCGCGGCCGGCAATGGGTTCGGCTTCGGCGGCGGGAACAACGTAATCCCCCCGAAGAGGTTCGGGGACGGCCTGGCCATCCCGCCGGACGTGAAGCCGGCGGCCAAGAATGACGCGGTCGTCGAGGCGCCAAAAGTCTTCCCGCCGCCGGCTCCGGCGGCAAGGATTCCGGCGG
>JAYUGD010000271.1:0-6051 GCA_043767785.1 Zavarzinella sp.
CTCGAAGACTCGGTTCGCCGGCCATTTCTGGGTGTCAAGCCCAAGACCGCTTAAAAGCGGAACTCCAACACGACCGCCTCACGGCGGTTAATCGAGTCACCCCCGTATCTCCAACGCCACCCCCGTCGTGATCGCCGTCCGGTCCTCCTCGCTCCCCACCATCACCTCAATCTGATTCCGCTCCTCCAACACAGTCGTCACGTCCCACGAACGCACAGCCAGCGGCAATTCTCGGGCGTTGACCGTCACTCGCCGAATCGCCACTTCCTTCGGAAACACCAACCACACCGTTTCCCCGTCGCGCAGGTTGCTCGGCTTGCCGAAGCGGCGATATAACAGGAGTTCGTCGGGCCGCTCGGCGGCCGTCCACGGTTCGCGGAGCCGGATTCGGTGTACGGGTTCGCTCATAGTCTTCTCACGCGACCATCACGGAGTTTTTCGATGGGTACTGATAGCCGCCGACTGCGGTGGGGCATTCTGGGCGTGGCCAAGATCAACAACCGGCTCAAGCCCGCGTTCCTCGCCTCGAAAACGGTGACGCTGCAAGCCATCGCCTCGCGGTCGTTGGACAAGGCCCAAGCCGCGGCCAAGGACTTCGGGATCCCGACGGCCCACGGCAGTTACGAGGCCTTGTTGGCCGACCCGGCCGTGGAGGCCGTGTACATCCCGCTGCCGAACTCCATGCACGCGGAGTGGGCCAAGAAGGCCGCGGACGCCGGCAAGCACGTCCTGTGCGAAAAGCCCCTCTGCCCGGCCGCCCCGGAGGCCGCCGATCTGGTGGCGTACTGCCGGGCGAAAAACGTCCGGTTGATGGACGGCTTCATGTGGCCGCACCACCCGCGCACGCACGCCATCCGCAAGATATTGGACGCCGGGACGATTGGCGAGTTGCGGCGCGTCACCGGCGTCTTCACCTTCAAAATGGACTCGCTGACGACGGACAACATCCGCCTCCAGCCCGACCTCGGCGGCGGCAGCCTCTTGGACGTGGGCTGCTACCCGGTCTTCGGCATCCGCTGGGCGTTCGGGGCCGAGCCGGTGGCCGCGTTTGCCCGGGCGAAGCTCATCAACGGCGTGGACGTGGAGCTAACCGGCCAACTCGCCTTCGCGGACGGCCGGCTGGCCAACTTCGACTGCGGCTTCACGACGCCGATGCGGCAGTGGTTCGAAATCACCGGGGACAAGGGCGTCATCCGCGTGCCCGACCTGTGGGCGCCGGACAAGAAGGCGACGTTCGACGTAGAGTTGACCGGCAAGCCGGCTGAGACGACGGCCATCGAGGGCGAAGACCACATGGTCCACATGCTCGACGACTTCGCCGCCGCCGTGTGGGAAAAACGCGACCCCCGCCCAAGCCCCGACGAGGCCGTGAAGACTTTGCGAGTTTTGGACGCCATTGCGCGGTCCGTCCGCGAGGGGCGGGAAGTGCCGGTCGAAGTCGGGTGACGACTCCCTGATTCAGTTTCAGACTTTGACGCACCAATGGAACCTCACCATGCGATTCTGCTCCCTCATATTTCTCGCCTTTTCCGTCACCGCGGCGTCGGCCCACTTTCCGTACATCGTCCCCGAAGGGCCGGCCAAGGCGCGGGTGGTCTTCAGCGACAACCTGAAGGCCGACGAGAAGGTCCCTGCCGACCGGCTGGCGAATCTTAAATTGCAAGCGATGACGGACGGCAAGGCAGACGACTTGATGATGACGCTCGACAAGAAAGCCAACGTCTACCGCCTCGACGTGCCGGGCGACGGCGTCCGCGTGGTGGCCGGGACGCTCAATTACGGCGTCCTGCAACGCGGGGACGCCAAGCCGTTCCTGATGAAGTATCACCCAAAAGCCGTCTTCGGGACGTGGGCCAGCGGCGGCGCGGCGGCAGGGAAGATCGTTCCGATGGAAATATCGCCGGAGAAGGACGAGGGCAAAATCCGCTTCGTCGTGACGTTCAACGGTCAGCCGCTGGCCAAGGCCGAGGTGAGTGTATTGGTCCCCGGCGAAGAGAAGCCGAAGGCCGTGGTGACAGACGCCGCCGGGCGCACGGAATTGTTCGACAAGCCCGGCCAGTACGGCGTGCAAGCCAAGCACGCCGAGGCCGCCAGCGGCGACGTGGACGGCAAGAAGTACGCCGAGGTCCGGCATTACGCCACGCTGGTCGTGACTGTCGGCAAGTAGACCTCGACAATTCCCCAAGTCGCCGGTATACCCCCGGCCATTCGCAATCTTCGGATGGCCGGCCTCTCATGTCGTCACGCCCGCTTGCCGTGTTTTCGCTCGCGATTGGCATCTTCGCCACTTGGCCTGAAGGCTTGCGCGGGCAGACGGCCATTGACCGGATCAACGACCAGTTTGCTCAACCCGCGTCACCCGATCCGGTGCCCGGGAAGAAGAAACTGCATTGGGCGGACGACACCGGCGATGTGGACGAAGATGACGACAACTTTTTCCGCAGCCTATTCGGTGCGTCAATCTCGGCGATGTTCGACCCCGGCCCCGATGAGCCGTGCCGGTGGCCGACGTACCCGTACGCCGGCCCGCGGAAGACGTGCCTTGTGTTGGGAGACAGATCGGACGACCAGACGCCCATTAAGAATTGGTCGCTCCGGGCTTCTGCGGATTACGGCGGAGACGGCCACGGCTTGACCCGCCGCGGGGCCGAATTGTTCCTCGACACGGACTGCTACCGACTCGGCTTCCTCGCCCACGTCAACAATTACCGGGCGCATGAGAACGGCTCCGCATTGGACGCGACCCTTACTGACGCGAACGTCACCTATCGGCTCGCCCAATCGAACCGCGGGATGATCCATCTGGGGTTCGGCGGCCGGGCGTGGGAGTCGGGCGGCGACACGCACAGCGGCGTTAACTTTCTGGCCCGTATCGACCTGTTCCCGATGAAGCCCCTGCACATTACGGGCGTCGCCGAGGCGGGCAACTTAGGGTCCTTGCCGTTCTTTCACCTGCGGGCAACGGCCGGGTTCACGTGGCATCACGGGGAAATTTTCGCCGGGTACGACTGGGCGCGCATTGGCGGTGAGAAGTTGTGCGGCCCGTTGGTGGGGCTGCAACTCTGGTTTTGACGATGGGTTTTGATGAGCGATTGGAGTGTGGTGACGGTCACTCACTCCAATCGCTCACGCTCATGGCTCGCCAAGACAGAACCGTTTTACCCGCGCGTCCGACGACGCGAACAACGCCCCCGGCGGCCCGTCAAAAATCACCTGTGGTTCGTCGGCGCCCAGCCGGCTCAACGGGTACAGCATCACCACGCGGTCGGCGACGCGGCGAATCGTCCGCAATTCGTGCGTGACGACGATGCTCGTCAGCGGGCGGCGTTGGCGGGTCTGCACGATCAACTCGTTGATCGTCTCCGTCATCACCGGGTCGAGGCCAGTCGTCGGCTCGTCGTAGCAGATTAACTCGGGGTTCGTGGCCAGAGCGCGGGCGAGAGCCACCCGCTTTTGCATGCCGCCGGAGAGTTCCGAGGGAAACTTCGCCGCGGCCGACGGCGGGAGGCCGACTTCCTCCAAGCGGGCGATGACTTGTTTTGGGATGTCCCCCTCGGGGGCGGCGCCGGCCACGCGCATCGGGTAGGCGATGTTTTCGGCGACGCTGAGGCTGTCGAACAAGGCCGACCCTTGGAACAGGAAGCCGATCCGGCGGCGCGTCGCCCGCAAGTCGTTCGCCCCCAGGCCGGCGACGGGCTGACCGAACAACGCGACACTCCCGGCGGTCGGCGTCATCAGCCCGACGAGCAGTTTCAGCGAGACGGTTTTGCCGCAGCCGCTCTCGCCGACGACGCACACCGTCTGCCCGGCGGGCACGGCCAAGGAAATGTCCCGCAGCACGTCGTGGCCGCCGATGCGGTGGGACACGCCCCGGAACTCGGCGACCGCTTTCATCAGTCCCCCACCAAGGCGTTCGCCCCGACGGCCCGGCCTTCGAGCCACTGGACCCACAAGCGGGTCTTGCGGTTCCACGTGAAGCCGGTGAAGCGCGGCTCCGGCGGGCGGCAGCCGGCGTCCACGACTTGGTCCAGCGGGATCAGCACGGACGGGACCGGTTCCGCGGCTACGTCGTGGCGGTCGGCCGTGATCGAGGCGAAGTAGCGCGTGCGGCCCAAATCTTCTTGGCTGGACAGGTACAGGGAGGCGGCCAAGCACGCCAGCAGAGGGGAGTGGAGCCAGACGAGGCCGACGAGCAACAGCGTCAAGGCCCCGATGGCGCTGAGGTGGCACGCGGTCTCCGTGGCGTGCAGCCGGCCGGTGGTCATGGACAGGGCCGCCCGGAATAAATGGCCCATGCCGAGCGGCAACACCGGGAACAAGTGCAGAAGAGCCAGCAGCAGATTGCACCAGCCGAGGTGGGCGAGGAACGCCGCCCCGAAGTCGTATCGCTCGGGAGACGGGTACGCGGCGCTGTGCCCGGACTGACTCAAGCCCAAGAGCATGACCGCGGCGAGAAACCCGTGCGCGAGCGGCCCGGCGGCCGCGAGGTAGATTTCCTGCCACGGCCGGTCGCTGACGGCCGCGTACCGGACGGTCGCCCAGAATGGGTAGAGGACCACGTCCCGCGTGCCCAAGCCGTACTGGGACGCGGCGGAGGCGTTGGCGAAGGCTTGAAGGGCCACGCATGCGAAGACCGCCAGCGCCAGAGCCGGGTAGTAGACCACCGAAAAGGCCGACTCGGTGGCGAGGCCGTAGGCGGCCACGAGCGGGAAGGCGAGGCCGACCGTCCAGTGGGTCCGGACCGCGCGCCCGAACAGACTGAACAACGCGGGGGGATTCGTCATGGGTCCGCCACGGGGCCGCCGGCTTCCTAGAGACAGTGTATGGGCGGGGGGCCGCTTTTCGGAGGCCGGGCGGTCACATCAAGTACAGGCTGGCGATGGAGAAGTACGCCAGGATGCCGGTCACGTCCACGAACGTGGCGACGAACGCGCTGGACGCATAGGCCGGGTCGATGCCGAAGCGGTGGAAGATCAGCGGCAGCATGGACCCGATGAGCGTCCCCCACAGGCAGATGAACGCCACGGACTGGGCGATCACCAAGGCGAACCGCCACCGGCCGACCGTCTCCGTTTCGCTGACGGTCCCGGCCGGGAAGGTGTACGCCGTCCGGCCGTCCCGCGCCGTCGGCGTCACGGCGGCAGAAGCGTCGGGCACCGTCAGCGTCGTCACCGTCTTTACCGGCTCCCGCACGGCGACCTCCGTGCCGGCCGGGACGACGTACCGGCCGGCCGCGTCGCGGGCCAGCGGCTCGTCGGCCACCACTTCGACCGGCAGGGCCGCCTCCTTTTTCGCACTCCGCAGGTCAGCCGACGTGGCCGCCCCGCGCAGGAAGCCGATGACGCCGAGCGTCAGCCCGAGGATTAGCCCCATCACCAACTCGTGCTTCAACACCCGGAACCAGTCGCCGACTTTGACGTGCCCCAGCGCCATCGAGCGCGTGATGAGCGTCGCCGCCTGCGACCCAGAGTTGCCGCCGGTCGAGAGGCACAGCGGGATGAACAGGGACAGCACGAAAATCGTCGCCAATGCGTCCTCGAAGAAGGACATGACGGTGAACGTGCCGAGTTCCGCGACGAACAGGACGGATAGCCACAACGCCCGCTTGCGCCAAATGGTGAAGAAGCCCGTTTCGAGGTAATTGCCGGTCAGCGGCCCGACGGCCGCCTGCTTCTGCATGTCCTCCGTGGCCTCGCGCTCGACCACGTCCAACACGTCGTCGTGCGTGACGATGCCGACCAGGCGGCCGTCGTCGTCCAGCACCGGGACGGCCAGCAAGTCGTACTTGGCCAGCACGTCCGCGGCGACCGTTTGGTCGTCGGACGCCTTCAGTTTGACGATGTCGCCGGTGTCCGTCAATTGCCGGACCGGCGTGCCGCGGTCGGCCAGCACGAGGTTCTTCAGGGACAGGACGCCGAGGAGTTTCCGCGTCCCCTCGTCCACGACGAAGATGTAGTAAATCGTCTCGCGGTCGGGGGCCTGCCGGCGGAGTTGATCAAGAGCCTCGGCCACCGTGATGTGTTCCGGCAGCGAGGCATAGTCGGTCGTCAT
>JAYUGD010000272.1:0-2105 GCA_043767785.1 Zavarzinella sp.
TTACCTCACCCCCCGGCCCCCTCTCCGAAACGGAGAGGGGGAGCAAGTGGGAGAACGCCTCGGAATGTGGGGTACGTTTCCAACGTGCCGGCCTTCTGCGTTCGGCGCAGTCTTCGGAGCCGGACGCATCCGCCAACAGTTGACCGGAACCCATCGCGGCGACGGGCTTGCGGCATATTGAGGCAGTCCGGCCGCCCGCTCCGAAGACTCCGCGGACGGCCGACGGAGCCGGCACGTTGGAAACGTACCCCACATCTTGGCCCGACCCCCTCGCCGGGTCGGATCGGGGTGAGGTAAACGGCCGCCCCTCACTTCTCTTCCTCGGCGTATTGCGGCGGGGATTGGCCCTTCTTCTTGGTGACCCGCGGGTAGGTGACGGTCGGGATGGCCTGTTCGATGCGGTCCACTTGAACTTGATGAAACCACTCGTCGCCGAAATCGAAGAGGTAGCCGAAGACGCGATCCTTTTTCAATTTCAAATCGTCCACGGTGGTCGTCAGGGCGTCGCCGTACTCCTCGCGGCCCGAGTCCGGAACCGGGATGCCGTAGTTGGGGCCTTTCGGGTCGTACGGGCGTTTGCCGAATTGGAACTCGTACATGTGGCTCTCGAAGCGGTCGAAGGCCGTGAAGATGATCTCGTGCAGTTGTTCGAGCGTCTGGTCCCCGCGAATTTCGACCGTCCGGCTGACGACCTTGCGGGCGAACTTCTCGCTGATCGGCCCGCCGCTCAGATAGACCGTGAGGACGTACAAGTTCGCCGGGGAAGCCGCGACGGCCGGCCGAGGGGCCAGCCGCTTGGCCCCCGGCGCCTTCGCCTTTTTGCGGGCGTTCCACGGCGGGATCTCGTCCTCCGGGACGATGACGCGGACCGACCGCGGCTGCCCCGGCACGCGGCTGATGAGCCCTTTCCGCTCCAGCGTCTTCACCATCAGATTCACGGATGGCCCCGAGACGCACATCGCCGCGGCGACCTCGGCCTCGGCCGGGGGATAGCCGTGCAGATCGGTGTAGGCGTGAATAAACGCCAAGTACCGCCCTTGAGTCGGCGTAAACGTCGCCATGAGGTTTCTCACTTCTTTCCGCATTTCGCACGGGAGACCCGCGCCGCTTACAACTTTCCGGCGGCTTTGAGCGCGGCTTGAACAGTCACAAGTGGCAGCAGCAGGGACAGGGGTGTCGCCCCCAGCGGGATCGCCCCGTAGGAAGCGTACCAAGTCGCCGCCCGCTCGTCTTTCGCGTCGATGAGGATGGCCACGCCGCCGACTTCCGTGGCCGCGAGCAGGCAGCGGCGGCCGGCGGCCAAGATCAGTTGACCGCCCAAGCCGTGGCCTTGAAACGGCCGGGCCACCGCCAGGCGGCCGAGCCGAAAGACTGGAACATCGTGCCGGGCGAGACCTTTCCGGACAGCCTCCGGCGCGAGGGTGTATTCGAGCGAGGCCGGGCTGAGGCTGTAGAACCCCAAGACCGTCTTGCCGTCCGCCTCGGGCACGGCCACGAATGTCTTGGCGGCGCCTTTGTCGTGGCTCTGGCGGGCGTGCTTCCGCAGGAATTCGTTCAACGCCGGCTCGCCGCAGTCGAACGCCGCCCGGTCGTGCGTTTTGCCGACCGGCTTCTCACGCCAGGCGGGCAGGCTCATTTCCGCCCCGGCAGGGCGCGGGCGGCCTTCCGCAGTTTCGCGTTGGGGGCCGGCGGGTTCTCCAGCAACGCCAGGACGCGCTCGCTGTCGCGTGGCGTGAGCTTGACGCGTTCATGCTCGTCAATGACCGCTCGGGCTTCCCGGATCGCGGTGCGCAGGATGAACGTGGTCATGTCCGTCTCCGCGAGGGCGACGGCGCGCATGATGAGCGCCTTGTCCGCGGACCGGACGCGCAGGGCCACCCGGTTATTGTCATCGACGGCGGCCCGGGGCATGCCCTTCTCCTGTGCGTACACATTGAAAGCGTACACGCGAACGGCCTCGGAGTCCAGTCGGTTTGGATGGAGGCGCCTGGAACGGAGTTCGGGACGATGTGGCAGGTTTCGCGCGGGTGCCGGCGTTTTACCTCACCCCCTCACCCCCTCTCCGAAGCGGAGAGGGGGAACCGGCCACTTGCTCCCCCTCTCCG
>JAYUGD010000273.1:0-6049 GCA_043767785.1 Zavarzinella sp.
GGACTCGCTCACCCAAGGTTCTTTGTCTCATTCATGGCGCGACGACGATTTTTGCACAAGCTCGCAGGGTGAGGGCGTGTCGGCCGGGGGCGAGGTCGAAGAAGCGGCGCTCGTGGACAACGCCGTCCACTTGGGCCGGCCCGCCGCCGGGCGCGTAGAGGTGAACTCGCACGGTGCGGGCGGCGAACGGGTTGCGCCAGCGCAGGATGGCCCCGCCGCACCCGGCCGGGACTTCACAGTGGCCGTGCTGCTCCAGCACCAACTTGGGGGAGTGTTTGCGGAAACGATTCAGGGAGTTCAAGTCTTGCTCGTCGGCCACGGGCTTTGCCCCCAATCCGCGGTTCACGCCAGAATCTGCTTGACGACCTTCCCGCTGACGTCGGTCAGGCGCTCGTCGCGGCCGTGGAACTTGAAGGTCAATTTTTCGTGGTCGAAGCCGAGCAGGTGCAGGATCGTGGCGTGCAGGTCGTGGACGTGGACTTTGCCGTCCACGCCGTAGAGGCCGAATTCGTCCGTCGTGCCGTGGATCGTCCCGCCCTTGACGCCGCCGCCGGCCATGAGCGTCGTGAAGCCGTAGGGGTTGTGGTCGCGGCCGTCTTTGCCTTCGGTCATGGGGGTGCGGCCGAATTCGCCGCCCCAGATGACGAGGGTGTCGTCCAGTAAGCCGCGGGCTTTGAGGTCGCTAATCAGGGCGGCGGTGGGCTGGTCGGCGCGTTGGCATAGGCGGGTGTGGTTGCCTTCGAGATCGCCGTGGGCGTCCCACGCGCTGCCGGCGCCGCAGTAGACTTGCACGAAGCGCACGCCGCGTTCCACGAGGCGGCGGGCCAAGAGGCAGCGGTGGCCGAACTCGGCGGTCGCCTTGTTGTTGAGGCCGTAGGCTTCCTTCACCTTGTCCGACTCTTGGGACAAGTCCACGGCCTCCGGGGCGGTGGCCTGCATCTTGAACGCCAGTTCGTAGGCCGACTGCCGGGCCGACAGTTGCGTGTCCTCGCTTCGCTCCCGGCGGTGGATGTCGTTGAGCTGGCGAATCAGCGAGAGCTTGTCAATCTGCCGGTCGGCGGCCTGCGGGGACTTCAAGTTCAGGATCGGGTTGGCCCCCGGCCGGAACGGCGTGCCTTGGTAGGTCGCCGGCATGTAGCCGGTGCCCCAGTTGCGGCCGCCGCCGAGGACTTCGCCGCCGTCGGTCATCACCACGAAGCCGGGGAGGTTCTGGTTCGGCGTGCCGAGGCCGTACAAGGCCCACGCCCCGAGGCTCGGCTTGCCAGCCAGGATGCTGCCGGTGTTCATCTGGCACACGCCGCCGACGTGGTTCAGCGCGTCCGCCTGACAGGCCCGCAACACGGCGAACTCGTCCGCGACCTTGCTCATGTGTGGCAGCCAGTCCGAAAAGTCGAGGCCCGACTGCCCGCACTTGGCGAACTTTCGCTTGCTGGCCAGCAGGAGGTTCCCGCCGACGCCCATGGCCGTCAGCACCTTGCCGAACGACGCGGGCAGTGGCTGGCCGTTGCGCTTCGTGAGTTCCGGCTTCGGGTCGAACAGGTCCACATGACTCGGCCCGCCCTCCATGAACAGGAAGATGACGCGCTTCGCCTTCGCCGGGAAGTGCGGCTGCTTGGGCAGAAACGGGGAGACGGCCTCGGCCGCACGAGATTCCGATTGCAGCATGGTCCCCAGAGCCAGTGCGCCGAAGCCGTGGGCGGAGGCCGAGAGGAAGCGGCGACGGGAGAGCGGGGTCATGCGGGAGTGTCCACGGTACGGGGATTCAAGGCGAGCGGGGGGCGTCAGCCCCCTGTCTTCACGCTTGCAAGCGGGCGTCAGGCTCCGACCATCGCTTCATGTCTCGCGGGCGGGGAGACAGGGGGCTGACGCCCCCCGCTCGCCTTGGTTTCGCACGTCACATCAGTCCACGTACAGAAACTCGTTCAGGTTCAACAGGGCGTGGCAGAAGTCCGCCAAGCGGTCATCGCCGCCATTATTCAAGAAACTCTCGGCGATGCCGCGTTCTTCGCCCGTCGGCGGGCGACCCAAGGCGAGGCGGTAGGCCCCGTCGATGTGCTTCGCCGCGTCCGGTCCGCTGTCCTTCTTGACGCGGGCGGCGAAGGTCTTGGCCTTGGCGATCAGGACGCCGTCGTTGAGCAACATCAGGGCTTGCGGGGCCGTCGTCGTGGCGTAGCGGCGGGAACACGTCTCGTTGCGGTCGGGGGCGTCGAACACGGCGAACATCGGGTATCGCAGGTTCCGCTTCACGAAGACGTAGACGCTGCGGCGGTTGCGCTCGGCCACGTCCGCGGACACCGGCCACGCCGCGCCGGCTTTCAAGTCGGCGGGGACTTCCGGGAACACGCCCGGGCCGCCGGCCTTCGGGTTCAGTTCTTCGGCGATGTGCAGGACGGCGTCCCGCACGCTCTCGCCGTCGAGCCGCTTGCGGTTCATCTTCCAGAGCAGGCGATTCTCCGAATCGGCGGCCGCCGCGTCGGCCCGGTGCAGGGACGATTGCTGGTAGGTGGCCGAGGTCACGATCAGCCGGTGGATGTGCTTCATGTCCCACCCGCTGCGGACAAACTCCCCGGCCAGCCAGTCGAGCAGTTCCGGGTGCGTCGGCTTCTCGCCCTGTGTGCCGAGGTCTTCGGACGTGGCGACGAGGCCGCGGCCGAAGTAGTGCTGCCAGACGCGGTTGACGAATACGCGGGCCGTCAGCGGATTCTTCGGGTCGGTCAGCCACTTGGCCAGCACGCTGCGCCGGCCGCTGGTCTTGCCCGCGGGGGGCAGGTCGGCCGGGCGGTCGTCGAACGCGGAGAGGAAGCCGGGCTGAATGACTTCGCCCTTCTTGCTCCAGTTGCCGCGCTTCAGCAGGTGCGTTGGCGGGACGGCGGCGCCCACGTCCGTGAAGGCCATCGCCACCGTGGCGGTCGTCGGCCGGGGGCCGGCGGCGGCGAGTTGCTTCTTCAGGGCGGCCTGCTTTTCCTTCTCCGGCGGCTTCATCGCCGAGAACGTGCCGGCGTCGTCGGCCGCGTAGACTTGCTTGCCGACCATGGCGGCGATCTGCGTCTCAAACGGCGTGCGCTGCTCCGCCGGCGTGTCCAGCAGCTTGGAGTATTCCTCAGGGAAGCGGCTCTTCCGCTTTTGGGAGAACCGCTCGCGGAAGGGCTTTTCCAACTCGGCGAGTTCCTTGCGGACGGCTGCCGTCTTCTCGTCCCACTCGCGGACGGCCTTCTCCAGTTCCTCCCGCTTGGCTTGGCCACTGAGCGGGGCGTCCACTTCCTTCCAGCCGGCGAAGAACGCCTGGATGCGGTAGTAGTCCTTTTGGGAGATCGGGTCGAACTTGTGGTCGTGGCACTTGGCGCAGCCGAGCGTGATCCCCAGCACGGTCTGGGCCGTCGTGTCGGTGATGTCGTTGAGGATTTCCTGCCGGCGGTTCTCCAGGTTCACCGCGTTGTACTCGTCCGGGTAGTGCCGCAGGAACCCGGTGGCCGTCAGGGCGGCGGGGTCGTCCGGGAACAGCTCGTCCCCGGCGATCTGCTCGTGCAGGAAGCGGTCGTACCGCTTGTTGGCGTTTAGACTTTGAATGACGTAGTCGCGGTAGCGCCAAGCGTTGGGCCGCTTGTCGTCGGCCTTGAAGCCGTCCGTCTCGGCGAAGCGCACGAGGTCAAGCCACCACTGGGCCTGGCGTTCGCCGAAGGCGTTGGACACCAGCATCGCGTCGATGACTTTTGCGGCGCCGTCACGGTTCAGAACCGCCAATTGTTCGGCGGTCGGCGGCAGCCCGGTGAGGTCGAAGGAGAGTCGGCGCGCCAGTGTGGCCGGGTCGGCCGGGCGGGACGGTGGAATCTTCGCGGCGGCCAACTTGGCGCGCACGAAGGCGTCAATGGGGTGCGTGACGCCGTCAACGGCCGGGGGCGAGACCTTGGCGACGGGTCGGAACGCCCACTCGTCCGGGACACCGGCCCGAATGGTGCAACAACCCAGAAGTAGAATGGCGAAACTGAGACGGGTCATCGGCAAAGGTTTCCGGTCCGTCAACGCGGGCGGGCGCGGGGGTTGGTGATTGTTAATGATACCGGCCGGGGCCGGGGGCGTGCAACGAAAATCGAAGCCGTTGCGCGTTCCAGGCTCCCCCGGCGATCTCGGCTTGCCCTCGTTCCCCGTCTTGTTTAAGCTGTGCGACGGCCGGTGACGGAGCACCCGGCCCGGGCGCGGTTCCCGCCGCGCCCCATTCACACCGGGGAGGACGCCCGTTGACGACCGCCACCATCCCGCACAATCAATGGACGGACGCCAAGTGCGCCAAGGCGTTTTGGGACCAGCAAAAGTACGCCGCCTACCGCCGGCTCTTGGCCGACACGATTGACTGGGCCGCCCCGCAACCGGGCGAGCGCTGGCTCGACTTGGGGTGCGGGTCCGGCCCGCTGTCCGAAGCGATTTGGACACGCACGGGCGGCCGCGTGGCCGAAGTCGTCGGCGTGGACTGTGCCGCCGTCAACGCCCGGCCCTACGAGCAATTGCAAGTCGCCCTCGGCGCCGACCGGGACCGCCTGCGGTTCGTGTGCCATGACTTCAGCGCCGGCCTCGGCCTCTTTGAAACCGGCGAGTTCGACTGCGCCGTCTCCGGGCTTTCCATCTCGTACGCCGAGTCGTGGGACGACGACGCTCAGGCGTGGACGCAGGCAGCCTACGACCGCATTCTCGCCGAGGTCGGCCGCGTCCTGAAGCCGGGCGGGCGGTTCGTGTTCTCCGTCAACGTCCCCGCCCCGTCGTGGGGCCGCGTCGCCCTGAGTTCGGCCGGCAGCCTGGTCGCGGCGGCCGGCACGGCCAAGGCCCTGCGAAAAGGCTGGCGCATGATGCGGTACGGCGCGTGGCTGAAGCGCGAGGCCAAGACCGGCCGGTTCCACTATTTGCCGCACGCCGACGTGGCGGCCAAGTTGCGCGCGGTCGGGTTCACGGATGTCGAACAGCGGGTGACTTACGCCGGGCAGGCGTACCTGTTCCGGGCGACGGCGCCGGCGTGACCGGAATCTCGTCCCACACACTGCAAGGACGCACCATGAAGGGCAAATGGATTTCTCTCTCGGCGAACCGCCGGTTCATCTGTGACTTGATGGCGGCGGCGCGGGCCGTCCCGTCCGTCCCCGTCGAGCGGGCGATGGACTTGGGCCGGCTGAAGGCGGCGCGGGACTCGCTGGCCAGCCGGCCGTCGTGGGCGGCGCTGTTCGTCAAGGCGTACGCCACCGTCGCGCGCCGCACGCCGGAGTTCTGCCGGTCGTACTTGAAGTTTCCGTGGCCGCACCTGTGCGAGTACGACGACAGCGCGGCCAGCATCGCCGTCGAGCGGGACTACCGCGGCGAGAAGGCCGTGTTCTTCGGCCGCGTCCGCGGGGCGGCGGACATGACGGTCGTCCACCTCACGAACCTCATCCAAGCGTACCAGACCGTCCCCGTGGCCGAGTGCCAAGACTTCGTGCGCATCCTGCGCCTCAGCCGCCTGCCGTTCCCGCTGCGGCGGCTGGCGTGGTGGCTGGCTCTGAACACGGGCCGGCTCCGCGGCAAGCACGTCGGTACGTTCGCGCTCAGCGTGTACGCCCGGCCGGCCGCCCAGTCGCTGCACCCGCTCTCGCCGTGTACGGGGACGCTCAACTACGGCCTGATCGACGACGACGGCCGCGTGACCGTGCGCCTCGTCTACGACCACCGCGTGCTGGACGGCTCCGCCGTGGCCCGCTTCATGGAAGCCCTGGAAGAGTGCCTCAACGGCCAACTCGCCGAGGAACTGGTTGCCTTGGCCGCCGCCGAGGCCGGGCCGTCACGGCGGCAACCGGCTCCGGCGCCGAGCGCCGGGCAATTGGTTGACCAAGCGGCCTAGAATGCCGACACGCCCCTTGCTTGTCGGTGCCATGAAAAACGACGCCCGCCCCGCGGCCGACGCCGGCTACATTGTGCCGGACTTGTTGGCCCCCGCCCTGGGCTGTATTCAACTTTCTCTTGCGTGGGTTTGGCGTTCATCCCGAAACTGTTACGCCGTTGCGTCGGCGAACAGCTTTTGTCGCAGACGGCC
>JAYUGD010000274.1:0-6022 GCA_043767785.1 Zavarzinella sp.
CCTTCGTCGCCCCGAAAATGGATCGCGTTCCTTTTGAGGACCGGGCCCGCGTGCGGGGCCTGATGGAGCAACTCGTCCGGCACGAGGCCAAGAATTGCCGCGGGGTGACAATGGGGTACTTCCCCGTGGCGGCCGTCCTCGGGGCGCGGGAGAACCAACAGGGCCGCCGCGAGATGTTGGGCAGCACGCTGTACGACGCCGACGGGACGCCGTTGACGCCGGGGGCCGAGCGAAAGTTCAGCGTCCCGGAGGTGCCGCACGTGTGGCAGGAACACGGCTGGCGGCCGGGGGACTTCGTCTTCCCGGACGTGTACCCGCGCGTGTCCCCGTTGAGCAACTGCCCGACCGAGCAAGTGGGGCTGGACGAACTTTTCAACTTCTTGTGCTGGTAGCGGAGACCGCCATGAACGACCTCGACGACATGCCGCTGATGCTACCGCAGGCCCCGCGCAAGCCGGACGCCCCCGGCCCGGCGCCGGCGATCGACGTGGCCCAGCAGCGCCTGACCCCGGAAAACTTCGAGCCGCGCCCCGGCGAGACGGACGAGGGCGAAGGCCGCTTGGCCCAAGTGCCGGCGACGCTGGCCGTCCCGACGTCAAGTGACTTGCCCCGCGAATTGACGGCCCTTGAAGCCGAGTTGCAGCAGGCCCAAGAACTGATGGCCTCGGAGCCGACCGTGTTCGGCCTGCCGAGTCTGTTCGGCCACCCGCTCGTCGGCCTGGTGATGTTCGGCATGGCCGGCGTCCTCGGATTGTTCCTGTTTAACCAAGTGTCCACGGCCATCGTCGCCATCAACGGACTGGCCGGGCCGGCATTCTACGCGGCGTGGGGCGTATTCGGGCTGCTCTCGTTCCTTGTCCTGTATTCGCTTCTCCGCATCACCGTCTTGTATTTCAAACTGCGGCGCAACAAGCAACTGAGACTGCGCGGCCTTGAGGAATTGGAACGCCGCACGCGACTGCGGTGGCTCATCAACTCGAAGCGGCACGAAGCCTATGAACAACTGGCCAAGTACCTGCGAGAATACCCGGCCGGCACGGACCGGGACCGCAAGCGGCTCTCCCGCGTTGGCCTGACAGGCGACGCCCTTTACGCGGTCATGAAGACCCGTGACCAGTTGCTGGACAAGGACCGCTGGCCGGACGCCCAAGCGTGGTTCGGCGCCTTCCGCGACACGTTCCAGAACAAACTCGACGCGGCGGCCAAGGAGCGCATCAAGTACTGGTCCCGCCGGGCCGCGTTCGCCACGGCCGTCTCCCCGAACGCCCTCGCGGACACGGGGATGACGATGTATTTCAGCTTCGCCATGCTCGCCGACCTCTGCACGATCTACAACCTGCGCGCCGGCCGCCTCGGCACGATGGTCCTGCTGACGCGGGTGTTTTTCAACTCGTACGCCGCCGGGCAAATCAACGAGATGGAGGGCATGGCGGCCGATCAACTGCAACAGTTTGTTGAGCCGCACTTGCCCGCGTCGGAAGTTTTTTTGGGGAAGGTGTTCGGCAAACTCGGGGCGAAGGCCAGCGCCGGGGCCGTGAATTATCTGCTGATCGGCCGCCTCGGTAAACACGCCGCCAAGATGCTGCGGCCCGTCAGCCACGCATAACGCTACGGGATCAACTTGGCGTTCGCCAAGTTCAACATCTCTTCGACGCCCGGCCGGCGGCCCCGCTCGACGGTGATCGTCAAAGTCTTGCAGCCGGTGACATCGAGTCCCAAATCTGTCGGCGTCTGACCGACACGACCACCATTCGGGAGGTCCGCGGCTTGGCCGTCCTTCACGATGCGGAGTGTCACGTCCCCTCGTTTTCCGTACCGCACGTCCATGCCGGCCGTCGCTTCGAACCGCTTATACTTGCCGGCCAAGTCATAAGTCAGCGTCATCCCGCCCGAGAGGCCCATCCCGCGGCCGTATGTTGATTCGCCCCCGGATTCGGCGAGTCGCAGCGGCCGGCCGAGCGCGTTACGGTCGGCTTGCCATGTCCGCGTCTCCCCGTCGAACGGCTGGTACTGTTCCTTCGTCGGCTTTAGATCGCTTAAGAAGACCGCCGGCCCCTGTTCCACATCGACGGCTGTCAACTCCGCCAAGGGGACCGTAGCCGTTTCCTTGCCGAAGGTCGTCAGGCGCACTGTTGACTCGTCCCACGAAACGCCCGCCACGGCCCACCGGGTTCCGTCCGCGAGGGACACGCGGTAGTACCGCCCCTTCGGCTTGCGCACGCGGGCCAAATCCGTATTGAACCAGACGGCCGCGACGGCGCTGTGGTTAGTCAGCGTGGCCTTGGCGCCGTCCTGCACGTGAAAGCCGGCACTATCCACGGACGCGACGGACCCGAGCAAGCGGTCGCCCCGGCGGTTCACGATAACGTCTCGTGTCCGGGGCTTGGCGTGGAAGTCGGCGACTTCATCGTCGGCGGGCGCCCTCGCCGCGTAAGCGGCCACGGCTGACAGGGGAATGGTGACGGCCGGCCCGGCCTGATCGGCGAACGCCGGACGCACCCGGGCCGTCGTGCCGTCCGAGTCGATCAGCCGCCCGCATAAGCGGTCGCCGTTGGTGAACATCACCACCGGCCCGGCGGCGGGTTCTTTCAACGGGGCGCCCGCCCGGCGCAGGGCGTGCCACTCGCCGGCGGGGATTTTAGTCTGATCGCCCAGCGTCAACTCGCCGGCCGCGGACAGCGTGACGGCTGGTGTAACCGGCCGGCCGCCGGCCGTACCGCCCACGCGCCAATCGGCGCGGGCGGGCGACGCCCCGCCCTCGAAAGCGGCAAGCATCGGGAGCGCCATCAGCCCCCTTATCACTCGGTCGATTAGATACGATTTCAACATAGATAACAATTTGTATCTTGACGGGTTGCGGCGAATCCCGTTGTATAGGTACTTGTCAACACTATGTTGATTCGCCCCAATTAATCATATGCGAGGGACGGGACCATGGCGAAGAAGGCAGTCGAAGGTCAGAACCAAGGGGACAAGATCCGGCAAATGATCGAGGTGCTCGGGTGGGAGGCCTCCCCGCTGGACTGCGTGAAGTACCTCAAGGACACGTTCGACCTGACGATGGACAAGTCCTACGTCTCGCAACTCCGCAGCGCGGAGCGCAAGAAGCAGGGGCTGCCGCCGCTGCGGGTCCGCAAGGGGGGCCGCGGCAAGGGGAAGAAGACGAAGGAAGCCGCCGCCGCGAAGGCCACCGCCGCCCACTCGCCGGCCGCTTCGCCGGCCAGCGCCGCGGACATCACGACGTTCGTGATGGAGTTGACGAAGTGGCAGGAGAAGCTGGGGGCCAAGACCGTCAAGGAAGTGTTGCAGACCCTCGCGAAGTGAGGTCGCCGGGCCGCGCCCGGCCCGTTATTTTTGCAGGATTGGCAGGTAGTTGTTGGGGATCTGGAGGATGATGCAGGCCATGGCCGTCGCGTAGTGGCCGCACACCGTCGGGTCCTGCCACGCCCCGTCGTTCCGCGCGCGGTTCAGCCGCAGCAACTCGTCCCGGATCGCGGGGAACCACTCGTTCCAATACTTCGGCCCGGCCGTCCACATCGCCTGCGCGGCGTAATAGTGGCCGTAGTAGTAGTACGACTCGGCCATGGACGCCCGCCCGCCCGGGAAGTCCCCCGGCTTAAACCGCAACAGGTACTTCAGGCCGCGATCAACCTCCGGGCCGGTGTAGACGCCGGCACAATATAAGGCCACCACCCCGGCCGCGGAGCGGGCGAACGCAGGCTGCCCCTGCCCCGCGAAGTAGCTGAAGCCGCCCTCGGCCGTCTGGCACGACCGCACGTACTTCACACACTTGTCGGCCACCTCCTTCGGCACGAAGAAGCCGACGTTCCGGGCCGCCCGCAGCGCCATGATTTGGCAGATGGTCACGGACGAGTCCGCGTGCTGTTTCATCGGGTCGTAGCGCCAGCCCCCTTCGGTGTTCTGGCAGCGCACGATCAAGTCCACGGCCCGCCGGATCGTGTCGGCGAGATTCTTGGCGAGTTTGCGGTCGGCCACCATGCCGTAGGCTTCGGCCAAGAACAGCGTCGCGAAGCCGTGGTTGTACATCGGCCCCTGCTTGTACATCGCGGCCGGGTTGTTCAAGAACCCCTCGGGGCTTCGCTGCTCCTTGCTCAGCACAAAGGTCAGCGCCCGCTTCACCGCGTCCCCGTACTGGCCGCGGCCCGGCAGGTGGCCGCCGGCCATGAGGGCCAAGGCCGCCAGGCTGGTGACGGCCAAGTTCCCGTGGAACATTTGCGTGTCCCCGAAGGAGCCGTCCCGGTTCTGCGTGGCGGCGAGGTATTGCAGGCCGCGGTCCACGGCCCGCTTGGAATCCGGAGTAACAAGGAGTTGATAGTCCCGCTCGGCCGGCGGCGCGTCCGCGCCGGGGTTAGCCCGCGTGGGCAGGCCGAACGCCAGCCCCGCCCCGGCGACCGCGGACCGCGTCAGAAATTGCCGGCGTGAGGGCATCACTTGTCTCCGGGTCCGCGCTTCTTCTGCTCGGCGATGGACGAATAATACTGCCGCAACAACTCGCCGTACCGCGGCATGAACTGCTCCCGGTAGTACAAGTCCATCTCCTGCCGCAGGCGGTCGGGGAGTTTGCCCCACACGTCCTTGTACATCTCCGCGAACTGCTCCGGACGGGCGTTCTTCCTAGGGGGTTGGCCAAGCGGCGTCGGCGGCATCCCGCCCGGTTCCTTGCCTTCTTTCGGTTCGGCCTTGGCCATCGGCCCCATCGGTTCTTTCACCGCCGGTTCATTGCCCATCGGCTCGCGGTTCGGCCGCGGTCGGCGGCCGGGCCGCGCTCCCTCTTTCTTCGGCTCTGGTTGTCCGGCGCCCGTGCCGTCCTTTTTTGGTTCGGGCAGCCCGCCGCCCATGCCGTCCTTCTTGGGCGGTGGCATACCGCCGGGATTCATTCCGTTCTTGGGCATGGGCGGGGGCGTTCCACCCATCGGCGGCGGCATGTCCGACTTCATCGGCGGGGGCGGGTTCATCGGCGGCATCGGCGGCGGGTTGTCCGATTTCGGCGGCGGGGGCGGGTTCTGCGACTTCTTGATGAGCGCGTCGATGTCCTTCAGGATTTGGCCCTGAAGTTCTCGCGTGTCCTTGCCCAAGTCCTTGTCTTTCAGGCGTTCCCCGGCCTTGGTCGCGTTGTCCGCGATGCGGTCGGCCGTTTGTTGAACGTCGGTTTCTTCGGCCTTCTTCTCCGGCTCGACTTTCTTCTCCGGCTCGGCCTTGGGCTTCGTCGGGTGGTCTTTCTTCGGTTCTTGGGCGGCCAGCCCGCCGATGAGACCGGAGAGCAACGCAAGGGCAAACAATCGTCTCATGGCGTCTCCCCCTTCAAGTCGGCCGTCAGGTCTTTGATTAAGTCGGCGATGTCCCGCTGCATTTGTTCGAGGGCGGTCAGTTCGTCCGTATCGTCGTCGTTCAGGTCCGCGCGGGCGGGGTGGGCCTTGTCGAACCCGGCCGTGCGGGCGGCGATGTCGGCTTGGAGGTTCCGCAGGGCCTTGAGCTGCGCGAGCGGCGGCAGTTTCGGTTTCATCGGCTCCGCGGCCCCGCCGGGCGGCATGCCGCCGCCGGGTTGGCCGGCGGCCTGGTCGGCCTTGGGCTGGGCGTCCGGCTTGAGGGCGTCGAGCAGTTGATCGAGCCGGTCTTTGGCGAGTTGTTGTTGCCCGCGGATGGACCCGTCGGCGATGTCTTCCAGTTCCGCGTCGTAGGGGCCGTTTTCGGCGGCCTCCAGTCGGCCGTCCATCCTTTTGGCCGCGAGCCGCATTGCCCCGGCCGCCTGTTTGACCATCCGGCCGAACACGGGAGCTTGGGCGAATTCCTTCTCGATCACCGCCTCGGCCTCTTCCCCGAGTTTCGCCTGCTGCTGCTTGAGGTCATTCTGGCTCGCCCGTACCGGGCGCTCCCATTTCTTGGCCAGTTTAACGGCACCGTGCAGGCGGGCTTGCTCCGCGGTCATGCGCTCCTGTCGCTCTTTCAACGCCCGGATGAGGTCGGCCAGTTGGGCGGCTTGTTCGCGGGTCAACTTCTCTTC
>JAYUGD010000275.1:0-6017 GCA_043767785.1 Zavarzinella sp.
CGAGTCCGCGCTCCACTCCGAAGCGTCGCGTCGCGGCTAAACAATTCGGCCGGCCGCGCGCTCCGCAGACTCCCCGTCGCGGCTTCACGGGGTTTGACAGATGGCCGCGCCCGCCGAAACAACGTAACCTCACGCTCAACGGGCCGCTGATTCTTGGGAGGTTTCCGATGCGCGTCGTCCTTTTGGCGTGGACACTGATTCCGCTGTCCGCAACGGCCGCCGGCAAAAGCCGGGAGTGGGTCGTCGACGACGTGCTGCTCAATGAGACGGCCGGCCAGATTGACGTCTCGCCGGACGGGCGGTACGCCGTCTGGGTCAAGACAGTGATGGACGAGGACAAGGGGGAGGCAATCGCCAACCTCGTCCGCACGGACTTGCGGACGCAAGTCGATGTCCCCCTCACCCGCGGCAAGGACCGCTGCTCGGCGCCGCAGTTCTCGCCGGACGGCAAGCACATCGCCTTCCTCAGTGACCGGGCCTCCCCGTTGAAGAAGGAGAAGAGCCGCCGCATCGGCCCGCGGTCCCGCAAGGACGCCGAGGACGACGCGAAGACGCAAGTGTGGCTGCTGGACGTCGGCGGCGGCGAGCCGTGGGCGCTGACGGAGTTCCCGCGGGACGTGCAGGCGTTCGACTGGGCCGGGCCGGGGCACGTCGTCTTCCTGGCCCAAGAGGAGAAGACGCGGCACGAGAACAAAATCAAAGAAAAGAAGGACACCTCGAACGTCGTGGAAGACGAGGCCCACGAGCCGCCGGCCCGGCTGTTCCGCGTGGACTTGACCGGCAAGACGATCGGCCGCGTCACGGACAACGCGGACCGCATCGAGTGGTTCGCGGTGTCGCCCGATGGCAAGCGGGCCGTCACGCACCACCAGCGGAACCTGCGCAACGCTTTCGACGGCCGGACCCCGCAGACCACGGAGCTGTACGACTTGGAGACGGGGGCGCACGAGCGCCTCTTCGCCGACAAGATGTTCGACCTCGCGGCCGCGCGATGGCGGCCGGACGGCGAGGGGTTCTTGGCCGTCAACCACACGGGCAACGCCATCGCCGGGGAAGGCCCGTTCATCGCGGAGGTGTTCGAGTTCACCCTCAAGGCGAAGGAAGTCAAGAAAGTCGATCTCGGCTGGGAGCGCGGCTTGGCCCAACAGGACATGAACGGCGACGCCGAGGGGCTGATCGTGACGCGGGACGGTTTCCTCGCCCTGCTCACGGACGGCGTCACGAACAAGGTTGCCAAGTTCACGCGCACGGACGGCGGCTGGAAGAAGGAGATGCTGACGGGCGACCACGTCAAACACACGTTCGGCCTCGCGGCGAGCCAAGACGGCAAGACGGTGGTGTACGCCCACGCGACCTCGTCCGAGCCGGCTCATTGGCATGTGGCGACGATCGAGGGGACGAGCGTCAAAGACGCGAAGGCCGTCGTGAAATTGGAAGACCGCTACGCGGGCAAGACCTTCGCCAAGACGGAGGCGGTGCGCTGGAAGGGGGCGAAGGACGAGGAAGTCGAGGGGATGCTGTTCTACCCGCACGGGTACGAGGCGGGCAAGAAGTACCCCGCCGTGGTGATGATCCACGGCGGGCCGCACTACGCGGACGCGGACGACTGGCAGGACGACTGGGCGTACCCGGCCAACCTGTTCTGCCAGCGCGGGGCGTTCGTCTTCAAGCCGAACTACCACGGCAGCAGCAACTACGGCCTGCCGTTCGCCGCGTCCATCGCCGACGGCAAATACTACGACCTCGAAGTGCCGGACATCGAGAAGGGCGTCGATCACCTGATCGCCAAGGGCCTCGTTGACTCGGACAAGCTCGGCGTGATGGGCTGGTCGAACGGCTCCATCCTGACGATCGCCCTGACGACGAGTACCACGCGGTATAAGGCGGCGAGCGCCGGGGCCGGGGACGTGGACTGGGTCAGCGACTGGGGCAACTGCAAGTTCGGCGAGGCGTTCGACCGCTACTACATCGGCAAGAACCCGCTGACCGACCCGAAGCGCTTTCAGGACAAGTCGCCGTTCTACAAGCTGGACAAGGTCCGCACGCCCACGCTGATTTTTTTCGGCGAGAACGACCGCACCGTCCCGGCCCAGCAGGGATGGATGCACTACCGCGGCCTGCAACAGGCCGGCAAGACGGACGTGCGCTTCATCCTCTTCCCCGGCGAGGAGCACGGCCCGAAGAAACTCGCCCACCGCCGCCGCAAGGTGACGGAGGAACTGGCGTGGTTCGATAAGCACCTGTTCAAGGCCGCCGCCGAAAAGCCGGAGGCGATCCGCGACGAGTCGCCGCTGGCCCGCCTACTGGAATCCGCGAAGGCCCCGAGCGACCGCGGCCGGTACGGCCTGATGTCCAACGGCAAGTTGATCCCCGAGACAGTGACTCATCACGGCCTTTCCGTCGGCCGGTTCGAGGTGACGCAGGCCCAATACGCCCATTTCGACGCGAAGGCGGCGGCCGAGCCGGGGCGGGAGAATTACCCGGTCCACGGCGTCACGCTGGACAAGGCCAAGGCCTACTGCGAGTGGCTGACGAAACTCACCGGCGACGCTTACCGTCTGCCGACGGAAGAAGAGGGGGAAGACCTGTACGCTGAGACGGACGGTGAAAACACGCTGGACTACTGGGCCGGCTACGCCGTCAACCCGGAGGACGCCAAGAAGCTGGCCGAGGCGATGAAATCACTCTCCGGCCCCGCCCCCCTGTTGCGGGAAGTCGGCCGCTTCGGCAAGACGGAAGACCGCCCGACGCCCGCCGACCTCGGGGGCAACGTGGCCGAGTGGGCGACGACCAAGGACGGCGGCAAGCTAATGGGCGGCAGCGCCGACCAGCCGGCCGACGCCAAGCAACGGCAGCGCACTCCCGGAGAGGCGTACCGGGGGTTCCGTGTGGTGAAGGTGTTGAAGCCTCGACAATGATCCACTCGGAATGACCAATACAGGGGAGTAGTTGGCCGAGTGCTTGGTCGCTAGTCCGAAGCGGCCGGATTGCCATGAATTGGGCAAATCGGTCGCGCGCAATGGCAGAGAATTTGGCAGACCTTCGCAATTGGCCCGGGGGGTACTTTATGAAGGAAATGGTCATGTGATGTCTGGTAAACAGGGGCGACAAGATTGACTGCTGCCGACGAGCGGCGTCCGTATGCCGCATTGACCGAAAGAAGGCCCCGGCGATCTCGCCGGGGCCTTCGCCATTTCATCCGTCAATGTTCTCAACCACCAATGTTCATGGCCGTGCGAAATAGTAGCCGGCGAGCGTGGTTTTCTTCGCCGCTTTGAATGCCCTGCCGGTCATCTCGCGTGTCGATGCCGCGGCCCAAAGACTCGGATCAAGGCGTTTCACAACCGCCAAATTTGCCAACGCTTCGTCAGGTCGGCTACCGGCAATCGAGTTCTCCGCCCGCAACAGGTAGGCGGCGGCGTGGCGCGCGATCGTGTCGGCTTGAGTCAACCACCGGCCGATCACGTCTTGCGATTCACCCGTCCGGTTGCGGCGACTCAGCACGATGGCCTTGGCGTGCAGGCCCGCCGGGTGGTCCGGGCGGCGGCCGAGCAGGCGGTCAGCCGCCGCCTCGGCGGTCTCCGCTTCGCCGGCGGCGGACAGGGCCACCGCCCACTCGCCCAACCCGTCGATGTCGTAGGGGAATATCTTGCAAAATGCGTTCCACGCCGCGGCCCGCTCCGCGGCCGGCCGGCCGGCCGTTTCGGAGAGCAATTGATTGCGTCGGTATCGCGGGTGATCAGGATACGTGCCCGCCAGTATCGTATCCCCGCGGCCGGTCTGAACCGTGTCGCCTGCCCGGCGATAAAGCGCCGTGGCCACGTCGAGCGCATGCGTTTTGGCCGCCGCGGTTTCCGTGCCGTCACGCAAAATATGCAGACAGATCGGCCGCAGTGCGGAAGGGGCGACGAACGCGTAGTCGCAATCATCGGTAATTTCCGCGACCAGTTTGACCGGTGGCCCCGTACTCAGGCCGACTTCCGGGACGGCCGGCGGCAACGGGTACGGGGCGGTTTCTCGCCTGTCGCACGCCGCCTTGGCGGCGGCGATGGCTTGCCGCAGGTCGGCCGGGGCGAACACGGCAACCGGTTCCGCGCGCTTCACGGCGGCGGCGGCGGCGGCCTCATGTTCCCCGACGGCCCCGTGCGCGGCGGCCGCCGCCAGCAGCAGCCGCGGCCCCGGACCGGTCCGCCTGGCGACCGCGGCCCGGGCGATTTCATTGGCCGTTTTGGGATCGCGTATGGCGTCCGCTGCCGCGTGGACAAGTAACGCCACCAGTAGGGCCGTCAACTCCGCGTCGTCCGGGAATGCCGTCAGGCCGGCCCTGATTATGGCGAGCGCGCCGACTTCGTCCTTCGACCCCCAATGCACCTGGGCTTCCAGCGCGTAAGCCGCCGCGTCTCGCGGCGTGAGGCGGGCCAGCGCGTGCAGCGTCTGCTGCGCCTCGACGTACCGGCCGGCGGCCACGCACCGGGCGGCCAACACGCGAAGTGGTTCCGGCGTGCCCGGGTCGGCGGCCGGCAGACCGCGGGCCAAGACGCACGCCGCCTCGTGCTTGCCGAGCAAGTGATAGCCTTGTGACGCCACGTTGTTGACCAGATACTGATGTGCCGTCGCGTCGATGTGTTCGGACTTCAGCCGGGCCGCCAGGGCCGTAAAAGCCAACGCGTCGGCCGGCCGGTTCAGGGCGCACAAGATTTTGGCGTGCGTCAGGTACAAGAAATCGACTTGCCGGATGTGCGGCGGCGCCCGGAGGGCCGCTTCACTCGCCCGCAGCGCCCCGGCCGGTTGATTCCGGGCGTACAGGACGGCCGCCTTGGCGGACAGGAGGACGCCGTCATCCGGCCGCTTCGCCAAGGCCTTGTTGACCACCACCTCGGCGTCGGCCGGCCGCTTTTGGAAGACGAGCCATTCGGCGAGCATCCGGACGGCGAACGGCTCGTCCGGGTGTTCATCAACATACTCGGTCAGCCGCCGGACGGCGGCCGGCCGCTCGTCACCCGTACTGGAAACGAGTGTCGCCTGGAGCGCCCGCACCGCCACCGACGGGTCGTCGGGCGCCAACAGTAACAGTTCCGCCAAATGCTTGTCAGCCGGCCGCCCGCCGTAAACCGCATCCCAAACCAGAATTTGAAGCGCGTGCGTGCGCAGGTCTCGGCCGGCCGCCGGGTCGGCCTGGACCGCCCGCGCGGCCGCCACCGCGGCCCGGCGGTCGCACAGGTCAAAATCGAGGTCCGTTCCGATTTCGCGGACCCATTCGCCGGAAGCCCCGGCGCCGGGCTTCCCCGCACGAACTTCCTGTCCCCAAAGATGGCCGGCGCCCAGCCCGAGGGCCAAGAAGAGCGCCGGCAAGTGCGGGAGCGCCCCGGCCGCGGCCGCCAGGCCACGCGCGGGTTTTCGTGGTCGACCGAACCGTCGCGAACCAAACATTGTGAATCCTTTCACAACAGATAATTATCCGCAATCCAATTGCCTGATGCCGCCGGCGTCCGTCACGCGGCGAATCATCGTGCAAAACCCCGTATGTCAGTCATGCCAATCCTTCGGCCGTCCCAACGTGACATGCCGGTAATATCCAGCGAACAAGTGATCGACCGCTACCAAGCCATTATTACCACCTGAGGAGAACTTTGCCATCCAGGATGGGACTTGGACTGGACGGCTCAGGAAGTAACAAATTCTCCGCCGGCAACAACCTATTGAGGTCGAGCCCGGCGCTCAATTCCAACTGTTGCAGGACATTGAAGGGAGAAAATCGCTTAAAACTTGCACTGACTCGCAGCGTCGGCAGAAGGCCGCGCAAATGCCCCGGTAGGAACGCATAACCGGGACGCGCCGTCCGACTCAGCCAGTCGGCCGTCTCGCCCAATTTAAAATTGCTGAAACCGAATTTGTACTGTTTGGTCAACCGGGAGGGGTCGCAGGGATTACGCACTGAAATGGGGGGCATGGGAGACTTGGGTGGCTAGCCGGGTTCGTGTTCGTCGCCGTTGATAACCTGAGCGTGGAGCCAAGAT
>JAYUGD010000276.1:0-6013 GCA_043767785.1 Zavarzinella sp.
GACCGCTTCCCGTGGGGGGAAGCCGATCCTCACGCGGAGCGTGAGGAGTACATTGGGCGACCGATAAAGATCAATCTTGGCCGCGTGCGGTATAAGTGAACGCCTACGGTCGCCGCCCCGCCCGGAACTCAACGAGAATCTCTCCGCACTATGTTCACGAAAATTCTGCACCGCCCGGCCTTGGCGATCGTCGTGTCGATTATCCTCTTGTTCTTGGGCGGGCTGGGCATCAAGACCCTGCCCATCTCCCAGTTCCCCGACATCACCCCGCCGACCGTGGAAGTCGCCATCGCCTACCCCGGCGCCAGCGCGAACGTCCTGGTCGACTCGGTCCTGATCCCGCTGGAGCAGTCCATCAACGGCGTGCCGGGGATGCGGTACATCGCCTCCGACGCCACCAGCGCCGGCGAGGCCACGATCCGCATCTACTTCGAGCCGGGCACGGACCCCGACTTGGCGGTCGTGAACGTGCAGAACCGCGTCAACATCATGCTGAACCGGCTCCCGCCCTTGGTGGTGCGGGAGGGCATCCTCGTCAGCCAGGTCGTGCCGAGCATGCTGATGAAGCTGAACATCTACAGCACGGCCGAGGGCGTCGACCAGAAATTCCTGTACAACTTCGCCAACGTCAACATCATGCCCCGGATCAAGCGCATCCAGGGGATGGGCCGCCCCGTCAACCTCGGCAACCGCTCCTACGCGATGCGGGTCTGGCTGAAGCCCAGCAGCATGCAGCGGTACAAGGTGTCCACCGAAGAAGTGATGAAGGCCCTGGCGGAGCAGAGCGTGATCGGGTCGCCCGGCCGCCTCGGCCAAGCCACGGGCCGGACGTCGCAGTCGAAGGAGTACGTCCTCACGTACGTCGGCCGCTTCAACAAGCCCGAGCAGTACGCCGACATCGTGCTGAAGGCCGACGCCGAGGGGAAAATTCTGCACCTCCGGGACGTCGCCGACGTCGAGCTGGGGTCCGAGTTCTTCGACATCTACTCGGACGTCGACGGCCACCCGGCCGCGTCCATCGTCCTCAAGCAAAGCCCCGGCTCCAACGCCGCCGACGTCATCGAGAAGGTCAAGGCGGAACTCGCGCAGATCAAGAAGGAGACGTTCCCGCCCCAAATGGAGTACCAGTTCGCCTACGACGTGTCCGAGTTCTTGGACGCCTCCATCGAGAACGTGCTGCACACCCTGCTCGAGGCGTTCATTCTGGTGTCGCTGGTGGTCTACATGTTCCTCGGGGACGTGCGGTCCACGCTGATCCCGATCCTGGCGGTGCCGGTGTCGCTGGTCGGGACGTTCTTCTTCATGAAGCCGATGGGCCTGTCGATCAACCTGATCACGCTCTTCGCCCTGGTGCTGGCCATCGGGGTCGTGGTGGACAACGCCATCGTGGTGGTCGAGGCGGTCCACGCCAAGATGGCCGCCAAGCGCCTGTCCCCCTACCGGGCGACGCGCGAGGTCTTGCACGAGTTCAGCGGGGCGATCTTCGCCATCACCCTGGTGATGACGGCCGTGTTCATCCCGGTGACGTTCATCCCGGGGCCGGTCGGCGTCTTCTACCGCCAGTTCGGCCTCACGATGGCCACGGCGATCGTCCTGTCCGGCGTGGTGGCCCTGACGCTGACGCCCGTCCTGTGCGCGATGATCCTCAAGCCGCACGCCCACGGCGGCCCCCACGAAGCCAACGGCCCCGCGAAGAAGCGGAGTTGGGTGTGGCTGGCGGTGTCCATTGTCCTTGGCGTGGGGCTGGTCGGCGTGGTGGGCCGCCTGGCGTACTACTTATGGGGGCCGCTCGGCTTCCTGATCATGCTGGCGCCGCTCGTGCGGAAACCGTTCGACCGCGCGGTCGAGTGGGTCACGGGCGCGTACGCCGGCGTCTTAGGGGGGATCGTCACCCGCCGCACGCTGACCATGGCCTGCGTCGGGGGGTTCGCCGCCGGCATTTTCTTCGTCAACACGAAACTGCCGACGGGCTTCATCCCGGGGGAGGACCAGGGCACCATCTACGGGATCATCCAGACGCCGCCCGGGTCGACGCTCGAGTACACCAACGCCAAGTCCCACGAACTCCAGGCGATCGCCAAGAAAATCGAGGAGGTCACGTCCGTCACCTCGCTGGCCGGGTACGAAGTGCTGACCGAGGGGCGCGGGTCGAACGCCGGGACGTGCGTCATCAACCTGAAGACGTGGAAGGACCGCAAGCGGACCGCCCGCCAGGTCATCGATGAGTTGGAGGAGAAGTGCCGGGAGATGACCGACGTGAAGGTCGAGTTCTTCGAGCCGCCCGCGGTCCCCGGCTTCGGCGCCGCCGGCGGGTTCTCCCTGCGGCTCCTGGACAAGACGAACACGACCGACTACAAGCGGCTCGGCGAGGTGAACGACACGTTCATGGCGGCCCTCGGCAAGCGCAAGGAGCTCAAGGGCCTGTTCACCTTCTACACCAGCGACTACCCGCAGTACGAGCTGATCATCAACAACGACGTGGCCATGCAGAAGGGCGTGTCGATCGGGAAGGCGCTGGACAACCTCAACATCCTCATCGGCAGCACCTACGAGCAGGGCTTCGTCCTCTTCGGCCAGTTCTACAAGGTCTACGTCCAGGCATCGCCGGAGTTCCGGCGGTACCCCGAGGACCTGAACAACATGTTCATCAAAAACGACCACGGGGAAATGGTCCCCTACTCCGCGTTCATGCAGGTCAAGAAGAAGCAGGGCTTGAACGAGATCACCCGCTACAACCTGTACCCCTCCGCCACCATTCAAGGGGCGCCGGCGGCCGGGTACAGCAGCGGCCAAGCCCTCAAGGCGATCCAGGAGGTCGCGGCCGAGACGCTCCCGAACGGGTACGGCCTCGGGTGGGAAGGCCTCTCCTACGACGAGGCGAAGAAGGGCGTCGAGATCCCCGTCCCAGGACTGGGGCCGATCGAAGTCAGCGTGTCGGTCGTCATCGTCATCATCGTCATCATCTTCGTCTACCTGGTGCTGGTGGCGCAGTACGAGAGTTTCTTGCTGCCGCTGGCGGTGATCCTGTCGCTGCCGGTCGGGCTTTTCGGCTCCTTCTTCTTCCTGTGGATCATGGGCTTGTCCAACAACGTGTACGCCCAAATCGGCCTGGTCATGCTGGTCGGCCTGCTGGGCAAGAACGCCATCCTGATCGTCGAGTTCGCGGTCCAAAAGCGCCGGGAGGGGATGTCCCTCCGGGACGCCGCCATCGAAGGCGGGAAGTTGCGGTTCCGGCCGATTCAGATGACCTCGTTCGCCTTCATCGCCGGCCTGCTCCCGCTGGTCGTCGCCACCGGGGCCGGGGCGATCGGGAACCGGACCATCGGCGCCACGGGGGCCGGCGGGATGCTCGTCGGCACCGTGCTGGGCGTCCTGGTCATTCCCGGCCTGTATTACGTGTTCGGCAAGTTGGCCGACGGCCGCAAACTCCTCAAGAACGAGTCGGACGAGCCGCTTAGCGAGCTTTTTGAACACAAGCCTCTGGAAGCCGACGCCGGCGAGGACTCAGGCTCCCGGGCGGCGGCGCCGCCCCCCACCCACGCCGCCGCGGACCACTCGGCGGACGTCGTCACCGAACCGAAATCGGACCCCGGGCCCGAGGGGGGGAACGGGACGGCCATTCCCGACGAGCCGATCGAAGACCACGGGGCGCGACGGGCCGTGACCCTCGGCGTCTTGTTTTACTTGTTGGCCTTGGGCGCGATTAGTCTTCACCTCAAGGCCCCGCCCCGCGCCGAACTGGCGGGCGAGCTGTTCGTGTACTTCCTGCTGCCCGCGGGGATCACCGCCGCGATGGCCAAAAACCGGGGCTGGTCTTGGCTGAAGATCACATTGATTGACTTGGGCATTACGGCCGTCGTCTTGCTGCTGGCGTTCATGCAGTTGATCGCCCAGGTCGCGCCGGAGATCTTGAACCGGGCGAAAGGGCACTGATTTCGTTCCCCCGGCGAGCGGGGGATGTGAATCCCCCGCTTCTTTCCCGCGACAGAATCGGGGGATTCACATCCCCCGCTCGCCGGGGTTTTGTTCGTTGGGATTTCGACGCCACATGAGCGGCCGTCCCGCCCCGCCGGCCCAATCAAAGTCCGCCCGGCGCCTTTACCAAAACACATGCCCTTTGCCGATCTTCTCGGCCGCCCGCCCATCCAAGCGGAATCGTAATGCCATCCGTTAACGTCGGTCTCTTCGCGCGGACGATATTGTTTCGGTCAGACGCCCGCACGCCTTTCCCGGCGTGACCGCCGACGGGCGTAGCTTCCTCAAGGACGAGACGGATGAACCGCTCAGTGAAATTTTTGACCGCCCGGCCCGAGGCGCGCCGTGTCGCGCGGGCGCTCACGTGCGGCGTGCTGATGGCGCTGCCGGCGTGCGCCATCCCCGACCTCCGCCCGCCGGACCCGGTGGCGCCCCTGCCGGCGGAATTCAAGGGCTTGCCCGGCGCGGCCGCCGCGCCGCCGGCCGGCGTGCCCAACCCGGAAAACGCGGCCCAGGCCGGGGTGCAGGAGTTCTTCAACGACCCGGCGCTGACGGACCTGGTCGCCCGGGCCTTGGCCGGCAACCAAGAGTTGAAGATCCTGGAGCAGGACATCGTCATCGCCGACAATGAGGTCCTGGCCCGGCGGGGGGCGTACCTGCCCCTGGTCGGCCTGCGGGCCGGCGCGGGGACGGAGAAGTCCAGCAAGTACACGCGGGAGGGGGCCGTCGACGAGCATCTCTCCATTTTCCCGGGCCGGACCTTCCCCAACCCGCTGCCGAACTTCCTGGTCGCCGCCGACATCACGTGGCAGGTGGACATTTGGCGGAAGCTGCGGAACGCCCGCGACTCGGCGGCCCTGCGCTACCTCGCCACCGCGGAGGGGCGGACCTACACGCAGACCCGGCTGGTCGCGGACGTGGCCGAGAATTATTACCGGCTGATGGCGCTCGACATGCGCCAGCAGACGCTGGACCGGACCATCGAGTTGCAGCAGCAGAGCCTCAAGCTGGCCGAGGCCCGGAAGGTGGCGGGCCGCGGCTCCGAGTTGGAAGTCCAGCGCTTCCAGGCCGAAGTCCGCAAGAACCAGAGCGAAAAGCTGATCGTCACCCAGGAGGTCGTCGAGGCCGAGAACCGGGTCAACTTCCTCCTCGGGCGCTTCCCGCAGCCCGTCGAGCGCCCGTCGGCGACGTTCTTCGACCTGACCGCCCGCGCGCTGAGCGTGGGGCTGCCCGCGCAGCTCCTCCAGAACCGCCCGGACATCCGCCGGGCCGAGTTGGAGTTGCAGGCCGCGGGGCTGGACGTGCTGGTCGCCCGGGCCGAATTCTTCCCGTCGCTGGCCATCGACGCCAGCGTCGGCTACCAGGCCTTCAACCCGAAGTACCTGCTCAACCCCGAGGCCTTCTTCGCCAACACCGCCGGCAACTTGGTCACGCCGCTGGTCAACCGGCGCGCGATCCAGGCCGCCTACGGCACCGCGAACGCCCGGCAACTGCAGGCCGTGTACAGCTACCAGCGCGTCATCCTCGACGCCTTCGCCGAGGTCGTCAACCAGGTGTCCAAGGTGGAGAACTACCGCCAGAGCATCGAGATCAAGAAGCGGCAACTGGAGGCGCTGGAGGCGTCGGTCGACTCGGCCACCAAACTGTTCCAGAACGCCCGCGCCGAGTACTCGGACGTGCTGTTCTCCCAGCGCGACCTCCAGAACGCGCGGATGGAGTTGATCGAGACCAAGCGGCAGCAACTGTCCGCCGCCGCCAACGCTTACCAGGCCCTCGGGGGCGGCCAAATGCCGAGTTCCACGGGCAGCGCGCTGCCGGCGCCGGCCAACGGCGGCCCCGGCAGCCTGCCGCCGGGGGCGCCGAAAGACGGCCCCGGCGGCGGCGTGCTGCCGGGGCCTGGGCCGGCGAAAGACGGCCCCGGAAAGATGCCGCCAGGGACCGGAAAAGACGGCCCCGGCGGCGTACTGCCGGCGCCGGCGCCGGGAAAAGACGGACCCGGGAACGTGCCGCCGGCGAAAGACGGACCCGGCCCAGCCGT
>JAYUGD010000277.1:0-6010 GCA_043767785.1 Zavarzinella sp.
ACGACCCGACGACGTTCGGCAGGTGGACGTGGCGGCGCTACTTGGCGAACATCAAGCCGGAGTGGCCCGTCCTCGGCGCCTTCTCCGGGACGTACAAAATTCAAGTCCGGGGGCCGCGCGACTACGAGTACCTCCCGGACGCCGCCGCCTTCCAGTTCACGCGGGCGAACGGCGAGGTCATCTCGCCGAAGGCGATGACCTTCGACGGCGGGTCCGTCCCCCGCGTGGCGTGGCTGATCCCGGACATGGACCCGTGGGCGTACATGAACGCCTACGCCCTGCACGACTGGCTGTTCATCCAACACCACGCCCACCCGGACGACGAGGAGAACACCTTCGAGCGGGCCAACCTGATCTTGGCCGAGGCCATCTACACGCTCATGCGCACCGAGCCGGAGAAGTACGAGCCGGACTGGCGAAAGATCGTGGTGATCTACCAAGCCGTGTCCTCCTTCGTCGGCCGCGGCGTGTGGGACCGGCAGGGGGAATAAGCGGGGCGGCGCGGCTTTTAACCGCCGCGGATCTGATCTTGCGGCGTTCCTTGTGTTGGCGTATGCCCCGCGGTTGCGTTATCCTCAAGACAGGCGGGGGCGACGCTTGGGAGCCAGTGGCCATGATGCGGACAGTCGCCGGTTGCGTGATGCTGGGGTTCGGGTGCTGGGCGCTGGCCGAGGGGCCGCCCGTCATCATCGTGCCGAAGACGGCCCAACCGCCCGCGGAACTCCCCCCGGCGGTTAAGGTGAAAGCCGACCCCGCGCCGAAGGCCACACCCGACTCGGACGCGGCCGTGGACGCCGAGCGCAAGGAACTGCGGACGCGGCTGGACGAGTTGCTCAAGCGGCTCGAAGTGAAGGCCAAGGCGCCGGCGCCCGAGCCGAAAAAAGTGATCCCCAAGGTCGAGCCGAAGGCGGAGCCGAAGCTCGAACTGCCGCCGGTCTCGCCGAAGGTGGTTGAAATTGGCGGCGACCCGCTGGCGGCCGGGCAACGCCTCGACAAGGCCGGGGACGTGGACGGCGCGCTGAAGGCGTTCCAGTTGGTCGATCCCGCGACGGCCGGCGGGGCCAAGCCGTTCGTCCGGTACATGACGGCCTGCTGCCTGCGCCGGGCCGGGAAGTTGTCGGAGGCCGCCGAGATTTACCGCGAAGTGGCCGCGGCCGACGACGACGAGTTCATGGCCGAGTGCGCCCAGTGGCAACTCGGGTCGATCAAGTGGCGCGAAGACGCGGAAGTGCAGTTAGAGAAATTGCGGCAACGCCGCGAGGCGGCGAAATAGCAACTGTTGAACCGCCAAGACGCCGAGACGCCAAGAAGACCGATTCATTTCTGGTTTTCTTGGTGTCTCGGCGTCTCGGCGGTTCAAAAATGATTTCGTTACCGCCGCTTGACCAGCGTGACGCCGTTGCCGCGGGCGTTGTACGTCACCGAGGACATGAACGACCGCATCAGCAAAAGTCCGCGGCCGCCGACGCGGAACAAATTCGCCGGGTCGGTCGGGTCCGGCAGTTTGGACACGTCGAAGCCCGGCCCGTCGTCTTTCACGTGGAACGTCGCCTCGGTGGCCGAGAGCGTCACCCGCAGGCGAACCCGGCGGTCGGCGTACGGGGCGGCCGCCCGCCGCGCGTCGATCAGCCGGTAGTACCGGCCCTCGTCTTGCTGCCGCACGTCCGAAGACACTTCCAAGTTCCCGTGGATCACCGCGTTCAGCAGGCACTCTTCCACGGCGACGCCGACCCGGCGGGCCGTCACGTGGTCGCACAGGCCGGCGGCCATCAGGCGGCCGCGCACGTCCTCGATGACGGCCGGGATCAGGTCGCGGTCGTTGGTCATCTCGTAGTCGAACTGTTGGCCCGCCAGACACGACACGGCAACGGCCCGCGACCGTCGCCGTCGGGCGGCCTCGCGCAGGGACTCCAGCACGGCGGCCGGCTCACTGTCCAACAGGTCGCGCGGGAAGTGGTTCACCGCCCCTTTGCCGACGGCCTCCAAGGCCACGTTCACCCCGTATGGGGCGGTCATCAGGACGACCGGCACCGCCGGGAACAGGCGGACTAAAGTCTCGGTGGCCTCGACCCCGTCCACGCGGGAATTGCCGAGGTCGATCAGGATGACGTCCACCGGCCGCAGGCGCGGGACTTCGCACGCTTCCGTCAGCGACCCGGCGAACACGACTTCCCAGCCGAGTTCCAGTTCGACCAGCGCCTCCCGGGCCACGGTCAGCCCGGCCGGGTCCGCGAGGATCAGCATGGCCGGCAATCCGGTCATTGGGGCGCCGTCGGCCGGCGATTCGGCGACCGCGGCGGCCGTGTCGGGGAAAACCATGTGGGAACGTCCGTGCGGGGTCGCGGGGGCGAGTTTCCGAACGATAGTACACGGCGGCCGGCGCGGGCGGCGGGAAATATGACAATCGTGCGGATTATTCCGGCGGGAAGAAAATAATCCCCCCCGCGGCGGCAAATCGCCGGCATAATCGGAGCGACTTGCAAGTCGGGAGGTGGAAGTTTCGCCCCGCCGGGTTGTTTCGCTCAAGGGGGGCGTGGTAAGCTAACGGGATTACTCCCCCCGGCGCGCCGCCCGGCCCGCCCCGTTCTCCGGGAACCCCGCCATGCGATTCCGGTTGGCCCTGCTGACGATGGCTTCCCTGTCCCTCGGGACGGCGGTCGGCCAATCCAACACCGCCGTCAAGGTCCGGGCGCTCGAACCCCAGGCGGGCGACTTGGAGCGCCTGAACCTCACGGTCGCGTGGCGCCTGTACATGCCGCTGAAGAACGACGCGGACACCGTCGCCGTCGTGCAGACCAGCCAAGACCGGGTGTACGTGCAACTCCGCTCCGGGCTGCTGCTGGCCGTCCAAGCGTACGCCAACCCGAAGACGTTCCGCAAGCCGGGGGACGTGGTCTGGCAGTTCCAGCCGACGACGTTCGCCGGGACGCCGCAGCCGGTGGCGGTGATCTCGAAGCTGGCCGAGATTGAGGGGAAGTTGCGGCCCGTGACCGAGGTGTACGCCGTTTTCGGCCAACACTTGGTGGTGCTGGACGGGGCCGACGGAAAGATGAAGTACACCGAGGAACTGCCGTCCACCGCGGCGGCCGGCCCGGTCGCGGACGAGGAGCGCGTGTACATTCCCCTGTCGAACCGCCGGGTGATCGCCTACTCGCACCAGGCGTTCATCGCCGGGTACGCCCCGCCGAAGGCCGTCACCTACCCGGACCCGATCAAAAACATCAACCTCACCACCCAGGCGGCGGACGAGATGTCCACCACGTCAAATCGGTCCCCGTCCATCTCGCGCCTCCAGATCCTCCGCCCGCCGTTCACCCTGCCGGACAACATCGACGTCAGCCCGTCCCTCTCGGGGCTGAAAAACTTCACGCCGCCGTACCGCCCCTACGAGGAAAATCGGTCCCCGTCCGTGGCGACGATGCGGAACCTGCACAACACCTACGAGCAGACGGCCAAGTCGGCCCCGACCCGCATTAAGCGCCTCTGGGAAGTGCTGGTGGACGGGAAAATCACCGACACGCCGATTCTGGCGAACCGCGAAAACGCGGACGTGCAGTTCCACTCCGGGGACATCCCCGAGATCGCGGACACGGTCGTCACCTCGAGCGGCCGCGGCGTCGTCACCATGCGGGCGTCCTCCATCGGGTCGAACTCCATCCGGTCCGAGTACGACCTGCCGACCACCATCTCGGCGCCGCTGGCCAACCACCGCGACTCGCTGTACGTCTGCACGGCCGACGCCAGCATCGTGTGCCTGAGCATCCGGCTCCTCGCCGAGGCCTCGACGGCCCGCGGCATTCTGCCCCGCGGCAAGTTCACCACCGGCGGCCCGATCGAGCAGAAGCCCTTGCTGGTGGACGACTCCCTCTACGTGATCGGCTCCCGGTGGGGCCTGATGCGGCTGCGGAAGAATACGCTCGACCCCATGTGGGCCGAGACCCTGCCGGACGGCCGGACCCGCGCCGTCCCGAACCCGGCGGTGACGAAGGTGCTGGCCGCCAACGCCAAGTACGTGTACGCCCTCAACCGGGCCGGGGCCTTGCTCGTGCTGGACGCCCGCCGCGGCACGACCCTCTCGACGTTCGACGTGGCCGCGTTCAGCGTGCCGGTCGTCAACGAGCGGAACGACCGCCTGTTCCTCGCGTCCCCGAACGGCCTGATCGTGTGCCTGCACGACCGCAACCTGGTGACGCCGCAGCGGTGGATCCCCGGGAACCGCGACGTGGAGGCGGCCCTGAACCAAATGCCCAAGAAGGACGGCGACGCCGCCCCGCCGGCCGCGAAGAAGGACGATCCGGAGGCGAAGAAGGACGACCCGGAAATGAAGAAAGACCCGGCCCCGAAGAAGGGCGCCCCGAAGAAGGAATTGGAGCCGAAGGAAGACCCGAAGAAAGAAGTCGAGCCGAAGAAGGAGTGACGTGGCGGGCGTCACGGTAGTTCCAACGATCTGCCGTCCGGAGGGAGCGGCTCCCCGCCCGAGACGACCGCTTCCCGTGGGGGGAAGCCGGTCCTCACGCGGAGAGCGTGTGAAAAATTCTTCGGCGGGCCATTCGGGAGACAGTGACCCGTCGCGTTCGCGAGTCCGTGGAGCGTCCTCGCCGTGGTTTCGTCGCTCTGGCTGGGTCTTCCGGGGGCGTCTGGGCCGCCGGGAGACGCTTTCCGGCCCGTTTCACGGCGCCGGGCGCGCACCCTCCCCCGGACAGGCCGCCTGACGCGACACGATTCTCCCGAAGTTGTGCGCCACCGCGTGCCACAACAACACCGCCTCCACCTTGGCGAGGCCGCGCACCGTCACCCGGTACAGGTTCCGGTTCCGCACCTGGGCGTTCACCCATTCCGCCGTGCTCGCCCGGCGCGTGTCCGTCTCCTTCGCCGCCGGCGTGGTCCTCCGCGCCCGCCATTCGGCCGTCTCGTCCGTGTCCCCTTTCTTGCGGGCGTCCGGGTCTTTCCCCGCCGCCGTCTGTTTCTCGGCGTCCTTCACCGGCGAATACACCGTCGTCCCCGTCGACGGCGCCGCGTCGATGGCCTCCCGCACGGCGAACCCGCCGTCGACCAGCATCTCGGCCGGCCGCGCCCCGAACCGCTCCTCAATCTGGTCGAGCAGCGGAAGCATCTGGTTCGCGTCCGTCCCCTCATTGGTCACCGCCACCCCCACGATGGCCCCGCCGCCGGTGGCCGTGGCGAACTGGGCGTTGAACGCCGGCCGGTAGCCCCCGTCGGGCATCGTCATCTTCCGGGCCGCCGGGTCGGTCACCGACGCCCGCAGTTTCTCCGGCTCCGTCTGGCGGCTCGGCGCCCGCTCCGCGTTTTGCTTTTGCAATTCCCCCAGGACCGACAGCGCCTCTTTCACGCGGTCCTGTCGCCCGACGGCCGCCCGTTCCCGGGCCGCCCGCGACCGCCGGGCGGCCGCCCCGCCGGCCTCGGCCGCCTGGTTTTCCACGGCTTTCACCTGTCGCCCGGCTTCCTCCAGGCAGTTCTCCAGGGTCGGCGGGCGGCGGAACGACGACGCCCCGGCCGCCGCCCGCACCCGCATCCCGTCCTGCGCCACTTGCGTCAGTGACACCGCCCCCGCCGCCATCAGCGTCGCCACGGTCCCCGTCAGCAACCGGCTCAGGAACGGCCCGTGCCCGGTCCGGAAATCCGACCGCGTGTGGTCGTTGATTTCTAACCCGCCGGCCAGCCAGCGGTACGCCAAGTGGTGTTGGATCAGGTCTTCCAGATCGCGGCTCGACCCCACCCCCTCGACGGTGGCGTACCGCCACACCGCCAGCCACACCCGCGGATCAAACGCCGGGGCCCCCGCCCGGCCGGGCACCGTGTCGATGGTCGCCAGCAAGGGCGACACGTCCAACCCCGCGACGAACGCCCACACGGACCGGGCCGGATGCTCGGGCGGGAGCAACTGGTCGAGCGACTCCGTCCGCAGTTCCCCTTGGTGACGGTTGGCGTGACGCAGACGACGGGCCGGCACGGTCATGGCAATGCTCGGAACGGTTGGCGGATGCCTCCG
>JAYUGD010000278.1:0-6009 GCA_043767785.1 Zavarzinella sp.
AGCGCCGGAACCCCGGCGAGTACGCCCGGCGGACTCGCTCACCCAAGGTTCTTTGTCTCATTCATGGCGCGACGACGATTTTTGCACAAGCTCGGAGAGTGCGGAGTACATTGGCCCTCACCGCCGAGACTTCTTCCTGAATGGTCTCACTTACTTCGGCCGCAATTGATCCCGCATGTGCAGAATTTCGTAATCCAATTTCATCTCCTTGGCTAAGTCCTTCACATCACCGACAACGCCCCCATCTTCCGCGGCACTGTTCTTGTAGATTTTGACTGTCAAAACTTTCAATCTCATCCGATTGTTGCGGTCTTCCACTTTCCGCGTCAGCTCTTGCAGCGTGCTGGGGGCGGTGTCGCTTTCAAAAAGGTAGAAATGGTCGTCCCTGGCGTCGCCGCCGAGGATGATGATGCTCACACGGTCGGTGATCTCTGGTGCCTTGGGCTTGGGCTTCGGGGCGGCCTTCGTCGGCTCGGCCTTCGTCGGCTCACTGTCCCCGGCCCCCTCCCCCTTTTGTTGTTTTTCCGACCCGCCGTCGCCGCCGATGTGGCCGTCGCCGGAGCCGCCGAAGCCCCAGCCGCCATCGCCGAAGACGAGCAGGGCGACGAGCAAGGCCCCGAGAATGCCGCCGACGGCGCGGGCGATCTTATCGACGACGCGGTTCGGCTTTTTCTTGAACATCGACTTGGTGACGACACGGACGAGGATCCACGCGAGCGTGGCCCCGAGCAGAAACCCACCGCCAATGGCGAGGAAGTTCAGGAGAGTCCGGCCGACGTTTTCGAAGGCGTTGGCCAAGAGCGGGGACACGGGCGGCTCCTCACGGGGCGTACGGGCGGTCGAACTGGAATTGTACGTTGCGGAACCACTTGGCGTAGTCGTCGGCCTGCTGCTGCTCCGGGTAGCCGGACCGCTTCCGCGGGTACAGGATCAGGAAGAACGGCTCCTTGCGCCCCGACTGCCGCTGGTGCAAGGTGATGACCGTCTCGGCCGCCGCCTGCGTCGTCACTTCCAGGCGCTCGCGGTCTTGAATGTAGTAGAGCCGGCCGTTCGAGGGGTCGATCTCCAGCACCTTCACGCTCAGGTGGTCGGACAGGTTGCCGGCCTTGGCCTTGAGGAGTTCGATCTGCCGGCGAAGGTTCAGCACTTCGATTTGCAACTCGCGGACGTTGTCCGACAGCGGCGCGGGCGGGGCGGCCTTCGCCTCCTCCTTCGGTTGTTCCGTTTCCTGGCCCGTGGAGACGAACGGCATCAGCAGGAAGATGCAGAACAGCAGGATCAGCACGTCGATCAGCGGGACGAAAAACCGCGTGACGCTCTTCTTGGGCAGGATAATCATCCGGCGTCCCCCGCGGGGGGCTTGCCGCCGGCCAGCGAGCGGATCAGGTCGCGGCCCAACTGCACCACCCATGTGGGCAAGATGTTCATCAGGGCCATGAACAGGCCGCTGCCGGTGGCCGTGATGGCCGGGGCGTACCGGCGGATGATTTCCCGCGGCAGCACGTCTTGGGACGTGGCCCCCGGCGCGCCGATGGAGCTGAACGTCTGGAGGATGGCCGCCACCGTGCCGATCAGGCCGAGCAGCGGGAACCACTCGGCCGCCGTCACGAGGTGGTTTAGCCAACGGTCCTGCGTTTCGTCGAACCCGGTGCCGACCCAGCGCATCGCCCGCCACGCCAGCAGGAGTTGGGCAACGAATAGCAGCGACCCGAAGCCGAGGATCACCCAGTCGATGGGGTTGTGCTGCACGCGGGCCATGTAGTCCCGCATGGCGTCGGCCGGGATGGCCGCGATGATGACGAACGCCGCCCCGACCGGCAGAAGGCAGAAGGCGGTCGGCAAGACGTGGAGGATCAGCAGACGACGCACGGGATGGCGCTCGCGAAGGTGGACGGGGCGGACGGCGGGACGCTGTTCAGATTGTAGGGAGCGGACGAGGGAAAAGACCGTAATCCAACCGCCGTCCGGCGGTCTTGTTGGAGTCCCGCTTTTAAGCGGTCTTGGACCTGACACCCAATTGCGGCCGGCGAACCGAGTCTTCGAGGGTTCGCCAAACACGGGTGACGGCCGCTCGCCATGGGGTCGGACCGTCGAAGACTCGGTCCTCCGGCCTACTCCGGCGGGGTGGTCACAGACCGCTTAAAAGCGGGACTCCAACAAGACCGCCTCGCGGCGGTGAATCGGGTCACTCTTTATCCATCTTCAAAAACCACTCTGGCAGCGCCTGCAACTTCCCGTCGCGGTCCACGCAGGCCAGAGTGGAAGTCCCCTCGGCCAACAACTCTTCCCCGCGCAGCACTTGGTACGCATGTTCGATGCGCACCGGCGTCGTGCGGGCGACGGTGGTGCGGATAGTCAGCACGTCGTCGTACCTCGCCGGCCGCTTGTACTTGACCTCGATCTTCGTGAGGACGAGCAGGAAGCCCTGGTCTTCCATCTCGCGGTAGGTCATGCCGACGTCGCGGAGCAACTCGGTGCGGGCCTGCTCGAAGTAGACGAGGTAGTTCGCGTGGTGCAGCAGCCCCATGCGGTCCGTCTCGGCGTAGCGGACGCGGATTTGGACGTCCCCGGTTCGCGGCGCGCTCACTCGATCACCCTCCAGCGGCTCATCGGCCAGTAGATCACGGCGGCCCGGCCGAGCAGCAGTCGCTCCGGCACGAGGCCCCACGCCCGCCCGTCGGACGACGACGTGCTGTTGTCCCCCAGGCACAGGTAATGGCCGGGCTGCACGTAGTAGGTTTGCAGGCCGCAGGAGGCGTTGTCCCCGCCGTCGACGCAGGTGTAGAACACGTCCCGCCACAGCGTCACTTTCGTGCAGGCCACGCCCCCCTTGGCCCCGATGCGGGCGGGCTGTTCCGCGTCGGCCGGCGTGACGGCGAAGGCGTTGCGGTCCGGCGGCTCGTAGTTGCCGGCGTCCCCGAACGGCAGCGGCCGGCCGTTTACCCACACCGTCAGGCGGGAGTCCACGTTGGCCAGCCGCAAGGAGTGGCGGCCGGTCGAAATCTTCGTCGGCTGCTCGGCCAGCACGCGCGGCTGGTCCGACGCCTCGGCCGTCAGCACGACCAATTTGCAGGTGTTGTTGGCGAAGACGGCTTGGTATTTCGTGCCCGCCTTCGTGAGTTCCAAGATCACTTGGGCGTCGGCCCCCTTGAAGTCCGCGTCGCACTCCACCAACAGGTCGGGCACCCACGACTGCTCCTTTTGCGGGAGCTGGGATCGTTCGTCAATGTTGTAGGCCAAGTGGTCGCGGATCACGGCGGGTTGAGAAGCCCCGTCCTTCGCGGCCCACCCCGGCTGGACGTGGTGGTAGCGCACCCAGCCGAACTGGTCCCCCTCGTGGCGGAAGCCGGCGTCGGTCATCGTCCACCCCGCGTCGTCGGCCGGGGCCGGGTGCCACCGGGTGCGCAGGCGGCCCTCCATCGACTTGGGCTGGTGGTCGAGGTCGAACACCAGCCGCCGGACCGCGAGAATCTCGGCGGGCGACTTGCGGATCATCTCGAAGCTGCCGCTCATGAACAAGGCCGCCGCCTCGTTGTTACTCTCAAACTCTTGCCGCCCGACTTGCCGCGTCGCGTACATGTTCTCCGGCCGCCACAAGTTTTTCGCGTCGTCCGGGCGCGGGAGGTTCGGGTACGTCAGCTTGTCCGTCCGGTACAGGTCGCCCTGGTAGATGGCGATGGTCTCCCCCGGCAGGCCGATCAGCCGCTTAATGTAGTTCATCGCCGTCAGTTCGTTCCGCTCGTACGGGTACTCCGGGTACTTGAACACCGGCACGTCGAACCGCCGCGGCGCGCGAAGGTGGTAGTCGTACTTGGCGACCAGCACGCGGTCGCCGCTGTTCCAGTCGCGGGCGTTGTCGGGGGTGAAGTAATGGCCGCAATTCTGGCATTCGACCTTCTTGGCCTGCATGCGGATGCCCCCGCGGACGGACGCGGACACGGGGAATTTCTGGCCGCACTCCGGGCACTCGGCGATGAACTGGTCGCCGTACAAGGTGCTGGCCATCGACCCGGTCGGGATGACGAACGCCTCGGCCACGAACAGTTTCAGCATCAGCACCAGCACGACCACGAACACGACCGTCTCAAACACTTCCCGCGTCGGGTCGCCGTGGTTCGGCTTCTTGGTGTCCCGCCCGACGATCAGGTTGAAGACGGACTTGCCGGTGATCTGCATGGAAAGAGCCTGCTTGCGGGGGGCCTGAACTATTTGTGGTACGGAAAAACCGGCCGTATTGTTAGCCGCGACGCGGAGGCTTTGCGGAGCGGAGCGCGTCCAATTATTATTACCGTTGGGCGACGACCGCAGTCGCGAGTGAGAGTCGCGGGACGCGCTCCGCTGCGCAAAGCCTCCGCGTCGCGGCTAACAAGACTAACCGCTCACCGCAGCCACCTTACCCGCCCCCAGTCGATGGTCTGCATTTCCACCGCCCGGCCGCCGACGGACCACACGGCCGGGCGGCTGGGCTGGTGCAGCAGGAACGGCTTCCCAAGGAAGTTTCGCTCCGGGACGGCCGGGATTTGCCACGATCTGGAATCGTCCGAGTTCGCCGAGTTGTCCCCGAGCATGAAATACTCGTCACCGCCGAGGGTGAGCGGGCGGGCCGTGCCGTGCGTCCCGGTCGGGCGGTAATAGATGTCGCGGTCTAATTTCAGGCGCCGGAACGTCGCGTTTACCCCTTGGGCGCCGACCTTCACGGGGGAGGACACGTCCACGCGCTTCGCCCCGGCCGGCAGGTCGTGGCTGAAGTATTCGGTCCCGTCCACCGCCACGCTCACGCGGCGGTCCACGAAGGCCATTTCCAACTTTAATTTTTTGCCGACCTTGAGCGGCGGCCGGTTGGCGGTGCGGACCATCCCCTTGTCGGGGACCATCAATTTGCTTTCGCCGAACTCGCCGCCGACGGCGATGTGGGCCGTCACCTCGTCGGCCCCGTCGAAGAGGGAGAGGACGACCATGCCGGCGCCGGCGGTCGGCTCGACTTCGGCGGTGAAGAAAAAGTCGTGGACCGGGTGGGTCTGCGTCACGGCTGAATGCCCGTTGTACTCGAACCCGTCGCGGATCACTTCGGCCTGTCCCGAGTCCGCGTCCACATGCCAATAAGCGGCCATCAGCGGCGTCGGGGATTGCTCGGCGGCGACGGCCAACTCGTCCGTCCGGTAGACGAACCATTCCGGCGTCGGCTCCGCCACGGGCAACAAGCGGGGGAGTTGCCCGGCCGGCAGCCAGCGGCGTTCCCACCCGGTCGGCGGGAAACTGTCGCCGTCGTACACGGGCACCCGGCAGCCCCGAGCCTCGGCCAACGTCTTGCGGACCAATTGATTGTTCACCCACACGTCCCCTTCCCGCAGGGAGATTTCTTCGCCCGGCAGGCCGATCACGCGCTTCACATACGGCTTCGACTTGTCGGACGGGCAGATGAACACGGCCACTTCCCACCGGCGCGGCGACCGGAAGCGGTAGACGGTCTTATCCACCAAAAGCCGGTCTCCGGACACTTCACGGGCGGCGGTCAGCGTCAGGTCCGGCTGGTTGCAGTTCGGGCAGGCGGTCGTCGGGTACACGCCCTCCGCCCTGGCGGACGGCTCGCCGACCGTGACCATGTAATGGCACCGCGGGCACTGCACTGTCTTGTGGTTGCCGAACAACGTCGGGGCCATGCTCCCGGTGGGCACGCCGAACGGCTCGACGGCGATCGTGCGCAGGAACAGGATGGCACAGAGGAAGAGGACGGCCCCCTCGATGATGCGCCGGCGTTGCGAGGGGGGGAGCCACCGCACGGGCGGCGGCGTCGTTTGAATAACGGGTTCGTCCGCGAGGACGCCGGCCCCGTGGACCGTGATCGTGGACATCGCGGGGACGGCCGGCGGCGGGGCGGGAATCGGGGTCGGCAGGTCCACCGGCGGTCAATCCTTTGATGAGGGCCGAAGAGCGGAGGTTTTCGCCCCAACGAGGTTGTGAAACAAAAGGCGAGCCGGGGACGTCAGTCCCCGGATTCTCACGGCCCCC